>CAYZUW010000212.1:3114-7551 GCA_964481325.1 uncultured Saprospiraceae bacterium | reverse complement strand
AAACAAATTCATAAAAATAAGCTCACAGTAATGTGGGCTTTTTTTTTGCCCATACCTAAGTTGAATAAAGTTGTTCTCGCAACTAATCTTTGATTAGCTAATCGTACTTTTACAAAAAGTCAAAAACTTGGAAAGTACTCTCAAAAAGAAAGTTTCATTGGAATTATTATGGTGGCTTGTTACTGCTATCGTGGCAGCTGCTATTCTATTCCCAATTATAAATAATTTAGAAAGCTATCCATTCTTTAATAGTAATCTCGTCTTCATTGTAGTTTTCATAACCCTTACTCGGTATGCCTTTTTATTGAATCATACGATTTTGGCTAAGGCAGAATTAGTAAAAGTAGGTATTGTTCTTATCAGTGTACCTTGTATATTTTTATTGATAGAAGGCTTGAGTAATTTCCAAAGTTACTTAGATGAAGAAGGATTAAACAAGTTGATGCCTTTTATGAATCTAGATAAGCAACAAGACATGATTAACTATATCAAGTCGGAAATGTTGTTTTTTGGTGTAGGAGCTATTATCATTGCCATATTGTTTCCTTTCAGAATGATAATGAGCATTTGGAAAAATAGAAATTCTAATAACAGTTAATAAAAGAAATATGTCAAACTTAGTTGAAGAATTCAATAGTTATAGAGAGAAGATGAATGAACGCATCTTGGGTCAGGACCATAAGTTCATGAAGCGCTTTTACAATCTAGATACCAATACCTATAAAGACGGTGCACTACCTGCCAAAACCAAAGAATACATGGGTTTGGTCGCTTCAATGGTGTTGAGGTGTGATGATTGTATCAAATATCATATTGGTGCCCTGCATAAACTAGGAATGACTACAGATGAGTTATTTGAAGTTTTTTCAGTAGCTAATCTAGTTGGCGGTTCTATTGTAATTCCACACACAAGACGCGCCTTGGAATATTGGGATGCTTTGAATGAGGAGAACAAATAATTTTGCTTTTGCTATACTCAAAAGAATGTGGTTTGGGGCTTTTCTACTATTTCTTTTGTCCACTATCTTCGATAAAAGATATCGCTAGGGCATCGCCTCGATTTTTTGCCTTAATAGCGACCAAAATAAAGTCGTATAAATTATCCCAAACCACATTCCATTGAGTACAAACGAAATACTACATAGCGCTACAATTGAATTTACACCAGTTGTCGATTCTGCATTTGCAAAAGAACAATATTTTGCAATAGATATGTCAAGTTCAAATGTAAACTTGAGCATGGAAATGTTAGCTAAACCAGTAGAACATCATCAATATCTACAGGATCTTTTACACAGGAATAATGCAAAAGTAGCCTATGGAGGATATCTTGAATATAGATCTCTGTATGACCGTTCCAATCACTTTCAAGCTAATGATAGTAAGGATAAGAGAAATATACATCTTGGTATTGACCTTTGGTGCCCTGCGAATACAAATGTCCTAAGCCCATTGAAAGGCCTGATTCATAGTTTTCAAGTCAATAAAAACTATGGAGATTACGGACCTACTTTGATTTTACAACATAGAATTTCGGGCTTTGTTTTTCATACATTGTACGGGCATCTGAGTGAAGCCTCCTTAATGAATAAAGAAGTAGGCCAACATATTCAATCGGGAGAAGTAATAGGAGCTTTGGGGTCTTCAGAGGTGAACGGAGAGTATGCGCCTCATTTGCATTTTCAAATCATAGCAGACTTAGAAGGTAATTATGGTGATTATCCAGGTGTCGGAAGCCAGAATACGCTTGACCATTATCGTGAAAACTGCCCCGATCCAAACTTGATCTTAAAGATTGATTAGATTCTAGACTAGAATAATATTTCTTAAAATTCCTCCTATCTTAGTGTCCCTTTTGAATACAGTAAATCATTAATAATTTTAGCAGATGTCTTACTTAGATGAATTGAATGACATACAGAAACAGGCCGTGACAACAGTCGAAGGCCCTGTGATGGTGATAGCTGGTCCTGGATCAGGTAAGACAAGAGTATTGACCTATCGAATAGCCTATCTCTTAGAGCAAGGAGTGGCTCCATGGGAAATCTTAGCTTTGACCTTTACGAACAAAGCAGCCAGAGGAATGAAAGAGCGTATCGCTCAAGTAGTCGGAGACAAGGCCAACAAAGTTTGGGCAGGCACCTTCCACTCTATCTTTGCTAAGATCTTAAGAGTAGAAGCACCCAAGATAGGATACCCGTCTAACTTTACGATTTACGATACAGACGATAGCAAGAGTTTGTTGACCTCGATCATGAAGTCGATGAACTTAGACATCAAGAAACGCTATAACGTCAATACTATCCGAGGTAGAATATCAAGTGCGAAAAGTAATTTGATCTCTCCTGCGGCCTACGCTCAAAACAAAGAACTATTAGATAAGGATAAAGCAAACAATCGTCAAGACACGGTGCACATCTACAAAGCTTACATGGATCGTTGCAAAACAGCTGGCGCTATGGATTTTGATGATCTACTATATCAGTTGTATGTACTCTTGCACAACAATCCTGATGGGGTAAGAGAGAAGTATCAGCAAAAATTCAAGTATCTCCTAGTGGATGAGTTTCAAGATACCAACTTCTTGCAATACCAAATCGTGCGTAAACTCACGGAGTATGATAATAGTAAGCGCAACATCTGCGTAGTAGGAGATGATGCCCAATCTATCTACGCCTTTAGAGGAGCAACAATAGACAATATCCTAGATTACGAAAAAGACTATAGACCATTTGGCATCAAGACCTTCAAGCTAGAACAAAACTACCGCTCTACAGAACACATTGTGAAGGCTGCTAATGAAGTCATCGGCTTCAACAAGAAGCAAATCAAGAAAGAAATCTGGTCTGATAAGGGCGATGGACATAAGATAAAAGTCATCAAGGCATTATCTGATACAGAAGAGGGTAAGAGAGTGGCGGATTTGATAATGGAACAGAAGAACAGATACCACCTATCAAATTCTGAAATAGCCATCCTCTATCGAACCAATGCACAGTCCAGGGTATTTGAGGAATACCTGCGCAGACAAAATATATCCTACAAGATATTTGGGGGATTGTCATTCTACCAAAGAAAGGAAATCAAGGATTTGATTGCTTACATGCGATTGACGGTAAATCCTGCAGACGAAGAAGCGCTAAAACGGGTGATTAACTATCCTAAAAGAGGAATAGGAAAAACAACCATCGATAAGATTATCAACTTTGCTGCAGATAATCAGATCAGTATGTGGGAGAGTTTAACGAAAGTGAAACTTCCTGCAAAGACTACTCAGACGATAGTGGAGTTTATAAAGATGATAGGCCTGTTCAATAAAGCTAGCCAGTCGACAGATGCCTATGAGGCAGCTTCTATCATAGCAAGAAAATCGGGCTTGCAAACTGTTCTGAAGGCAGATAAGACAACTGAAGGTACAAGTAGAATGGATAATTTTACGGCATTACTAGATGGGGTGAAGGATTTTGTGGAGAACGATGAAGAAATAGCGGGCGAAGATGTAGAAGACAAGTCGCTATCTACCTTTTTGCAGACCATAGCACTATACACCGACCAAGACGACTCTAAAGAGGAAGACAACTACGTCACTTTGATGTCCGTACACGCCGCAAAAGGATTAGAATTCAAGTCCGTCATTGTAGGGGGACTGGAGGAGAACCTGTTTCCATCATTTATGGCTATGGATTCTCCAGATGGAATGGACGAAGAAAGGCGCTTATTCTATGTAGCTATCACCAGAGCGGAAGTATTCCTCACTCTGACTTTTGCAAAGAGTAGATACCAGTATGGTAAATTGCGGTACAATAACGCTAGTCGCTTTTTAGAAGAGATAGATAGAAGACATATAGAAAGCACGAGTGCCATCAGTAGTCGAAGTATTTCAGAATCAAGCCCAACTCGTTCATCTGTAAGAGGAAACTTCAATACTATCCGCAAGAGAGCGAATCAAGCTCCTTTGGTAGACCCTAAGACCTTCCAACCTAGCCCTAGCATCAATATAAGAGAAGGCATGGAGGTAATCCACCTCAAGTTTGGGAAAGGAAAAGTCAATAAAATCGATGGAGGTAAAGGAAATAAGATTGCGACTATTACCTTCCCTGCAGTCGAAAATCCAGAGCGCAGGATTATGCTCAAGTTTGCTAGATTGCAAATTGTGGAATAGCTGTGTTTGTAGATTAAGCGCACTAGTCATAGCCAAATGAGTCAATTTACATTAATTAGCTCAGTGGTAAAATTTATCATATTTGATTAGGTTTGGCTAATCCCTACCTAAAAATTACCCATACTTTAATCTCCAGATTCCTGTATCTTTGATTTGTGTCCAAAGAAAAATTGACCTATTATTTCAAAGAACGTGCCTATGCTGAAGGTTTCGCATTTGTCGGTATATCCAAAGCAGAAAGGATGGAACCAGAGGCCAAACGCCTCGAAGACTGG
>CAYZUW010000212.1:0-3014 GCA_964481325.1 uncultured Saprospiraceae bacterium | reverse complement strand
TGGATACGTAGTAGATGGAAGCAAATGCATTTCTTACTTCACTATAGAACTGAAAGAAGAAATCCCAAGTGAGATGAAAGGCAAATTTGAAAACTGGATGTTTGGTTGTGATATCTGTCAAGAGGTTTGTCCTTGGAATAGATTCTCTACACCACATCAAGAACCTCAATTCGAACCGCACCCAGATCTCCTTTCCTTGAGCAAAAGAGATTGGGAAGACATCACCGAAGAAGTTTTTAGAAAAGTATTCAAAGGATCTGCTGTGAAGCGAAAGAAGTATAAGGGCCTTACCAGAAATATTAAATTCCTTAAAGAGTAAGTTAGGCAAGTGTTAAATGTAAGGTGTTGACTATGAGAAAACGTTGAATTTTGTATTTTCGGTTATTCTTAATTTTGTTTTAAAAATTTTGAAACTCAAGTCATAAATAAAGAACCAAATGAATGCTAGAGAACCATTAGCTCCCTTCAGCTGTAAATACAATCCTCAGTTACCAGAGTTGTTAATGCGTTTGCATTGCAGTATAGCCATTTCTACCTACCAAGCTGGAAAATTAGTTTTCTTGTCTCCTAAAAATGAGAACGCTTTGGTTCAGTTGCCTCGTCATTTTGAAAAGGTAATGGGAATTGCGGAGGATATAGAGTCAGATAAGTTAGCTTTGGCCTGTAAAGATGAAGTAATTGTTTTTGCAAATTCGAAGGCCTTAGCTAAGCATTATCCAAAAGCACCTAATACTTATGATGCGCTCTACATGCCAAGACTTACATACCATACTGGGGCATTAGATATACATGACTTAAGTTTTGGTATAAACAATCAGCTATATGCGGTCAATACATTGTTCTCTTGTATAACCAAAATAGATGATGATTTCAACTTTACACCATATTGGAAGCCTGCCTTCATAGATAAAATTGTTTCTGAAGATAGATGTCATCTCAATGGCATGGCTATGAAAAATGGCTTACCTAAATATGCCACTGCATTCAATGCTGGAAATACCAAGCAGAGTTGGAGAGCAAATGTTACCAAGACTGGAATCATAATAGATGTAGAGACAAATGAAATAATTGCAGAAAATTTAGGGATGCCTCATACTCCAAGAGTTTTTGGAGATGATCTCTACGTTTTATTATCCGCAACGGGAGAGTTAGTCAAAATTAATATCAATACTGGAAAATACGATGTAGTCACCCATATTGGAGGATTTGTGAGAGGCATGTCTATCTATAAAGATTATCTTTTTATTGGGCAATCTAAACTTCGCAAGAATTCTTCCACCTTTGCCAAATTACCCTTTGCAGACAAAGCCAATATCGCAGGAATAAAAGTGGTGCACCTTCCTACGGGAAGCATTGTGGGGCAGATACAGTATCAAACCTCCCTAGATGAGATTTATGATGTACATGTACTACCTGGAAAGGTGAGGCCGAATATTATGAATACTATGACAGAGGCCTATAAGGCAGGTTTGATGATACCACAAACCACCTTTTGGGCAAAGAATCAACCAAATAATTTTAAAACCAAAAATATTTAAACTATGAGAATACAACCTTACTCAAGGAAAAAGAGGCAATTGAAGTTTTTGTTAAAACAACTAAAACCTTTTTTAGACCAATCCTCTCATTCAATCCATCGGAAAATGGAGCAGCTCAAAATCAAAATTAGAGCTATTGTTAAACAACTCTCTAAAGTGTTGCCAGGTAACCAATTGAAACGAATTGTAGGAGCCTCTGCATTTGCCCTTGGGTTTAGTTTTACGAGTTCATTAGATGCTCAATCTTTTAGTTCACCTGTGACCAATCCTTTTGGATTAGAAGTAGATATAAATTCTTACATAGCTGTACCTACTATAGCAGATCTTGATGGTGATGGGGACTTAGATGTGCTTATAGGAGTCTATGAGGAATATAATTATGGTGTACATAAGTACTATGAAAATACTGGGACTGCTACCGAGCCAGCATTTGGTGCGCCCGTTGAAAATCCCTTTGGTTTGTCATCTTCATTGGTATATTTTAATGCGCCCAACTTTGTCGATATAGACGGAGATGGTGATCAGGATATCTTGTATGGTGGGTACCTTAATGGAGGAACAACAGTAAATTTTATAGAAAATATTGGCACTCTCACAGCTCCTATGTTTGGTGATGTTCAAGAGAGTCCTTTTAACCTTGCGGACTCAACAGATGTTATTCTCCCTGAATTTGTTGACCTAGATGGAGATGGGGATTATGATTATATGGCTATCTTATACGATAATGATTTTTCCTTTGTTTACAGAGAAAATATAGGTAGTAGTACAGAACCTCAGTTTGGAGAAGCTATGCCTATACCATTTGGATTTGAACCTCCTAGCCAAGAGTTTGCAATTGATTTTTCATTTGCGGATATTGATGAAGACGGAGACTTAGACCTGTTTTTAAGTTCTTACCAAGAATACAATGAATATTTTGGAGTCATGTATTATTATGAAAATGTTGGCGATGCTCAAAATCCACAATTTGGTGAACCACAACTTAATCCTTTCGGTTTGGAACAGTTGGCTTATATTATGATTAATGATTTCGCCGATTTGGATGGTGATGGCGATATGGATATTTTATTAAATGGATACGATAACTATAGTAAAATTGACAATATCGTTTTTCAATTTGTAGAAAACGACGATTTAAGTTCAGTCAACAATCCTACTAGAAACGATTTCGAGGTGACTCTATTTCCAAATCCTACCACTGATATTGTTCAAATTTCTACGAAGGAACAGATTGAGCGTATTGAACTATTTAATGTATTAGGCCAAAGTGTATTAGAGACAGAAAATAAGGACAGAAGTGTTTCGCTAAAGGATTTTACTAAGGGAGTATACTATATGAAAATCACTAGTAGACAAGGTGAAGTTTCAATTCGGCAAGTACATAAGTTGTAGTTTTACAATAAGGATAATATAAAAATCCTGAACATTAGACACCGTCTAATATTCAGGATTTTTATTTTTACTGAATTGCTAACC
>CAYZUW010000211.1:0-7572 GCA_964481325.1 uncultured Saprospiraceae bacterium | reverse complement strand
CTTGAAGAATTAGTAGATCAAGCGAGCGAAGTTAGATTGATAGATAGCTACCTTATTAAGGTACCTCGTTTAGCTTGAGGGTTAAATCTATGACCCAAGAGTGAAAGTAGCAGAACTATACCCCCTATTTGCGTAATTACAGTAAGTAGAATGAATAGAACAAGGGCGGCTATAATTTTTATTAACCTATACATGTGAATCTTTAAAACGTCCTTTTGACTAAAATGTCTTGATTTCTGTGTCAATTAACAGATAATAGCTTTAGGGCACCTCTATTAACCTCATTCATTGGCTAAAAACAAAATTCTTATGGAATTTTTTCAAATTTAATTACTGATTTACTTCGTTATCCCTCAGTCATTTAGCTGAGGCTAAATTCCCTCAGTCTTGCCTTCCCGTCGAAAAGTCGGGACAGGCAGTCTATCAGTATTAAATTTGATTTTATCTCAATTCAGAGGTTAATAGATGTACCCTTAACAAATCCAATGTCAAACAATTCAACAATAAGTTATATCTTTAAATCTCGCTATATTAATATATTATAACACGTTTATGGATACGAACAGTCAAAATAATACGCTTAGCGCCAAGGAAATAAGAGATAGAAATAAGCCTGTATACAAACGGGTCATTGGGGCTTTATGGGTACTTGTTGCCTTAGGGGTGATTGGGATGGTCGTGTTATTTTACTTTGTGTCCAAAAGTAATTTACCCTCCTTTGAAGAATTAGAGAATCCAAAGTACGACTATGCCACCCAAGTATTTGCGGAGGATGCCACTGTGTTGGGTAAATATTATATTGAGAACAGAGTGCCCGTTACCTATGAAGAACTTAGCCCTAATTTGATAAAGGCGCTTATTGCTACAGAAGATGAACGTTACTATGACCATAGCGGTATCGACTTTGAGGCTTTGGCTAGAGCAGTGACCAAGCGTGTGTTTTTGGGAAACACTTCTGCAGGTGGTGCTAGTACCATTAGCCAACAGTTGGCGAAATTGCTTTTTACAGAGAACCCAGGCAATGGGTTTGCTAGGGTAAAACAAAAGATGCAAGAGTGGGTTATCGCTATTAGACTAGAGCGAAAGTATACCAAGGAGGAAATCATGGCGATGTACCTCAATAAATTTAACTTCATCAACGGAGCCTACGGTATCAAAGCAGCCTCCGAGATATACTTTGGGAAGCATCCCTCAGAATTAGCTATGGAAGAAGCAGCGATGCTAGTAGGAATGCTTAAAAATCCATCGCGATATAATCCTCGCCGATTTAAAGATAATACCAAAAAGAGAAGAGAGGTGGTGTTGAAGCAAATGCAACGCAATGGCTATTTAAGTCAGGTAGCCTACGATAGTTTGCGCGTCAAACCGATGGATATGACCAACTTTAATCGAAAGACGCATGCCGATGGATTAGCGCCTTACTTTAGAATGGAGTTGCGTAAAGAACTGAAGCGAATCTTAGAGCATGAAACGGAAAGAAAATCCAATGGCAAACCCTTTGATATTTATAGAGATGGATTGAAAATTTATACTACTATAGACCCTAAAATTCAAGCACACGCTGAGTCAAGTATGTTGGAGCATATGAAAGAACTACAGGGTACTTTCAATGCAAGATGGAAAAATGAAGATCCTTGGACGTATAGAGAAAAGCCAGATACACTGAGAAATGAACCTGGGACGACGGAAGCAGAAATGATGGCGCGTAAATATCGGATGGAATATCTCATATTTGATTCTAAACGGGCTAAAGAAATTCGCGAGAAAACACTTAGTAAAGAAATTACTAAGTATAAAGATGAGTTAGATGGTTTCACTTTGAGAGATATTGATATCAAACGAATGCTTGAAGAGGTGGATAGCGTGGGATACCTGAGTGGATTGCGCAGACAAAAAATGATTGGTGAAAAACTGGAAGACAAGTATAAAAAGTTCATGAAAAGTGACAGTTGGGTAGATCTTCAAGACCAATGGAATAAGTATAAAAAAGATGTAAAAAAGTCATTTGAAAAGAAGACGGAGATGAAGGTCTTTACTTATGAAAATGAGGCTTTGGAAAAGGATACAGTTATGACCCCATTGGATTCCCTAAAGTATCATAGAAATTTTCTGCAGACGGGTATGTTAGCAGTGGATCCCATCTCAGGTCATATCAAGGCCTGGGTAGGTGGAATCAATCATAAGTACTTTCAATATGACCACGTGACCTCTGATCGGCAAACGGGATCTACGTTCAAGCCCTTTATATATGCAACTGCTATACAGCAACAAGGATTTTCTCCGTGCTATGAAGTAGACGACATTGCGTATACCATACATACAGGGGAAGCTAATTTTGGATTGCTCAAAGATTGGTCACCCCAGAATGCAGGTAAAGAGTTTAGCGGAGAGCGCTTTTCTTTATTCAGAGGCTTGATGTGGTCAAAGAATACGGTGTCTGTATATTTAATGAAACAGCTGGGTGATGTGGCTCCAGTGCGGGAGCTGGTATCCAACCTAGGTATTAGTATCGAAAAAGTACCTCCAGTACCATCTATTTGTTTGGGAGCGGCGGATTTATCGGTATATGATATGACAGGCGCTTATACTGCATTTGCTAATAATGGAATTTATAACAAACCTGTTTTTATCAAACGTATTGAAGATAAATATGGAAAAGTAATTTATGAGGGTATTCGAGAAGATAAACCAGCCTTAGATCCAAGAACCAATTATGTGATGATAGAAATGCTCCGTTCTGTCATGCGCCAAGGTTTAAAAGGTTTTGGAGGCATCAAATCCGATATGGGAGGAAAGACTGGAACTACGAATGACTATGTCGATGGATGGTTTATGGGCTTGACTCCGAACCTAGTTGTTGGGACATGGGTAGGTGGAGAGGAGAGATGGATACGCTTCCGTACTTTGGGTTATGGAATAGGCGCTAAAATGGCAAGACCTATGTTTGCCAAATTTAT
The DNA here is from genome assembly GCA_964481325.1 of uncultured Saprospiraceae bacterium. Lineage (GTDB taxonomy): Bacteria > Bacteroidota > Bacteroidia > Chitinophagales > Saprospiraceae > JALZVN01. The sequence continues at coordinate 4,615 of CAYZUW010000211.1, read as the reverse complement.
GCGAAAGATGGAAAGTGATGAAGAGATTGATTTTGACGTTACCAAGCAATTTATAATACCAGAAGGTGATCTAGGCATTGAACTAGATTGTGAAGTATATAAAAGGCAAAGAGGAGATATTGTCAATAGTACTGGTGAAAATGGCGAAGGCTTTGGCGGCGAAGGATTAGATAATGTAGCACCAATAGATTCTATTCAGCAAGCGATAGATGAGGAGGAGTTTGGAGAGGATTTTTAAGTGCTAGGTAATTTCCAGCTAGAATTTTCATGATTTAATGATAGAATACTTACAAGCTACATATTATTTCGACTACGAAGATGAAGAAATACAAAAACTGATAACAGCGTTTGACAAGGCTACTCTTTCTGATCAAGAAAAAACGATAGGCATCTATACAAAAGTGCGTGATGATTGGAGGTATGACCCGTATAATATTAGCATTTCAAAAGAAAAGTACAAATCAAGTTATCTTGCCAAACGGACAACAGGCAACTGTGTAGAAAAATCGATCATTCTCATCGCCTGCCTGCGTGCTATGGGTATACCTGCAAGGTTACATTTAGGCAAGGTAAAAAATCATATCGCTGTAGAGCGGCTTATAGAAAAGTTTGGGACGAACGAATTGACGCCTCATGGTATGGTGAATGTGTATCTTGATGGTAAATGGTTGAAACTATCCCCAGCTTTTAACAAAACACTGTGTGATAAATTTTGTGTAGCGCCATTAGACTTTGATGGAGAGAATAGTTCTTTCCTGCAGCAATTCAATAAAGATGGATCTCGATTTATGGAATATACCGAAGACTATGCGAGTTTTGAAGATGTACCAATAGATTTCATGGTTGGAAAACTTAAAGAGTACTATCCACATATATTTGATACGAATGATGGTGTGACGGAGTTTGAGATATAATACGCCAAACAAAAAGCCCAAAGTAAAATCAATTACTTTGGGCTTTGTATTTCTATATGTCTTCGAAAATTTATTTGCTACCGATACGGGTATCTTTGTTTTTAAAAGCATTCAATCCACAGTCTAAGAAATTCGCATACTCGGTAGCTCCTTCGTGGTAGCCTCTTGGTTTAGCCAATACTTTTTCGTCAGGGCTCATCATTACATAAAGCGGTTGGGAATTTTGTTCGAAATTAACAATTTGAAAATCTGCCCATTTGCTCCCAACCGTTCTAAGCTTTTCGTTAGTGGCTTTAGAAATCAAAGGTGTGTCCAGCTTCTTTCTATCATCTACATATAAAGAAATCAAGACAAAATCCTGATCAATCTTAGACCAAACATCGTCTACAATCCAAATATGCTCTTCGGTCTTACGGCAATTTACACAACCAAATCCAGTAAAATCTAATAGCACAGGTTTGTTGATTTCATTAGCATAGGCCATTCCTTCATAGTAATCTTTGAAACAGTCCAGATTGTTAGCACATTTAGTGAATGAAGGATACTTGCTTTTGATGTCGGCATCCACAGTGGTTTCTTCAGTTTTAGACAAAAAGTAGTTGTAGTTGCCCGGAGGCGCTAAGCCACTCATCAGTCCCAAAGCATTGTAAGAATGCGTCTTGTCATTTATCATGAAGCCTGTCGCTAGGTAAAAGGTCAATCCTGCAAATAAAGCAGCAAAGCCCATTCTAGGAACACTCAATTTTTTCAACGGGCTATCATGCGGAAACTTGATGAATCCTAATAAATACAATGTGGTTCCTAAAAAACATAATATCCAAAGACCTAGGAATAGTTCGTACTTTAGAATACCCCAACCCATAGTCATGTCTGCTACAGATAAAAACTTAAGCGCTAAGGCAAGTTCAAGGAAACCTAATACAACTTTAACAGAATTCATCCAGCTACCTGAACTAGGTAATGAATTTAGCATCGCTGGAAAAGCGGCAAATAATCCAAACGGTAAAGCTAGTGCAGAGGAAAATCCTAGCATCACGGTAAATGGTCCCCAAACATCTTTTGCGGACGCTACTAGCGCTGAACCAATAATTGGACCCGTACAGGAGAAAGAAACTAATGCCAAAGTAAAGGCCATGAAAAAAGTACCTATCAAGCCCCCCTTGTCTGCCATCGCATCACTCTTGTTTGACCAAGAACTAGGCAAGGTTATTTCATAAAATACAAAAAATGAAAAAGTGAATAAAATGAATACTACAAAGAATAAGACATTCGCTACCCAATTCGTGGATAATTCATTAAGTGCTGTCGGACCAAAAATACCTGTAATGATTAAACCGATAGCAATATATATGACAATGATAGAAGCACCATAAATCAAACCATTTCTTATCCCCGAGGCTTTATCTGTACTTCCCTTTGTGAAATAACTCACTGTCAAGGGAATCATAGGAAATACACAAGGTGTCAATAAGGCTAATAGCCCTCCAAGAAATCCGAAAATAAATGTCCATAAAAGACTTGAAGATGTAATGTTTTCTTCACCACAATCTCCTAATGGAGCTTCATGCGTTTTCCGCAGTACAGGTCTTACTTGGTCGATGACACCAGCCGCTATGTTTGCACCTGAAAATGCAGTTGCCCCATTCGCTATGTTAGGTCCATCCTCTCCATCGTTGCCACCCGTCAAAGTAGCTATATGCTTCGAAGCAGCATCACCAAGTAAGCCTCGATTCTGATCTGGGAAAATTACAAAATCAATATCTTTTGGAGGCAGACATTGGGAATCATCACAAGTCATGAATGTCAAATAACCAGTAATAGATTCTTTTGGGTCAGTTGGGCTTATTTTTTGTTTGAACGTAACAGGTCCTTTGATGAATTTTATTACGTTAAGGTCAAAATATTTATCGTACCCTTCTTTTCGCTTACCCTCTTCCTCTGTTGCGCCATCCAAAGTATAGAAATTTGTTGGGTCAAAGTTGAAGGAAGTAGGTACTGGCCCTTCATCACTAGTGTGTTGTGAATATATGGTCCAGCCTTCTTGAATATTGGCTGTGAAGGTGGCAACATTATTTGCAAAATCTAGATCCCAAGATACAGGCTCTAAAATATTTCGCTTCTTTCCTTCTGCAGTTGTAGAGGCTTGTGCACTTGTACTCGCCCTCGCGGTGGCATTCGTAGAAGAAGTGTTTACCGTTGGTTGTTTTTTACTTACTATCCTTGGTTGTGAGATCTCGATATCAACGGATTTGCCGTCTTCCGTCTCCACTTTTAGTACCTGATCTTTTTTAACAACTACTGGACTAGTAGGCTTTTGGGGTTTAGTTTCAACTATCTTGATAGTGTTCTCTTCTTTCTTAACTTCTACTGGAACTTGTGTTGTAGACGCGCTTCCAGCAGCTGGCTTGTTGGATTCAATCTTGAATTCGAAGTCCTTATCTGTAGGAGGAAGGCATTTAGTAGCGTCACATGTCATGAAGGTCAAGTAGCCTGTGATGGGTTTGCTATAGTCAGCGATTTTCACCTTTTGCCTAAAGATAGCCTTCTTAGCATACTTGGTCACGTTCATATCAAAAACCTTATCGTGACCTTCTTTACGATTGAGCTCGTCTTCACTTGTTTTTCCATTTAATGAAAAATGAGATCCAGCGTCAAATTCAAAGGAGGTAGCGATAGGGCCATCTTCTGATTCTAGATATTGAGAATAGACTGTCCAGCCCTCCTCAATGTTAGCAGTATATATAAGTTCGTATTCGTCTCCAGAGATATGCTTGCTATCAAATGACCAGCTTACAGGATTATATATCTGCGCATAGATACCTAGGGTATAGAAAATAGCTAAAATAGCGAGGGCAAACTTTTTCATTGTTATTATTTGGATGTAGATTCAAAAATATGAATAATTATACTCAATGGAATTTGGATCGATTGTTCTTTGCGGCAATTTTTGAAAACATTGTAGAGTTCACTCCGAAAACTGACAAAACCCTAAAATATCCTCAGAAAGCTACGTTTTAGGGTTTGCTGCATTCTTAGAAAGACTCTTTACTTGATTTCAACATCAAAGTCTACCTCTGTTGGAGGTAAGCATCGATTGTTGTCACAGGTCATGTATTCGATATATCCTTTGATATTTTTCATTCCTTCTGTTCTTTTAATTTTTTGCACGAGGCTTAGTTCTTTGGCATACTTGGAGATATTCATTTTGAAGAGTTTGTCGTAACCCTCTTTTTTATCTCCTACTTCTTCGATTTTACCAATTGGCGTGAGACCTTCAGTCTCTAAATTTATTGAGGTAGCTATTGGCCCTAAATCACTTTCTAGATATTGAGAATATACATACCAGCCATCATCGATAGCTGCGGTATATGTGATCGTAACTTCTTTGTCAGATACTTCTGTATTCACAGTCCAGCTTACTGGGTCCAGTTGGCAAAATACTGAAACTGAAAAGCATAATGTCATAAGTAAGCAAAGTGAAATCTCTTTCATAGTGATTTAAATTTTTTTATTAATAAAATAATAGGATCGAAAGAAGCGGTTAATTGTAGTTTACGTTTGGCTTTGGTTTTCCAGATACCCTAAAAAACGTGCTGCGCAGCTTAAAGTTATAGCTATTTGTAGTTTATTTCAGTGCTATTGTGAACTATAAGAAAATCTTAACTTTTTGAGGTTTTTCAGGGGGTTTGAGGGTTTTACTA
>CAYZUW010000210.1:0-7603 GCA_964481325.1 uncultured Saprospiraceae bacterium | reverse complement strand
TTTAGTCACTTTTGTAGTCATTCGCGTTATACCTTAAAAATCATATTTTGAAGAAAATTTATACTATTCTCCTATTTGCATCCAGTGCCCTATTTTATTTTAGCTGTGGCAAAGAATTAGCAGATGATATTATTGGTACATGGGACACTATTTCTTGGACTGTCGAAGGCGCTGAAAAAACGAACGAGATGGCCGTAAAGTTCATTTTTAATGGTGACAAAACCTATGAAGCTCGCTACGGATCGAAGGTAGAAAAAGGGACTTATAGAGTTTTTGGACGAAACCTCTATACTACAGAGCAAGGCAAATTAGAAAAGCTGGTCAAATTTGATTTTGATGAAAACCTCAATCTTATATTCAATATGAATCGAGTAGGAACTGCTGAACAAATGACTTTAAAAAAAGCAATCAATTAGCGTTTTATTCATTACAGCCTGTGGAAGTAAAATTAGAGTCTCCAGACTTGTATGCAATAAAATCAGGCACTAGAGCTGGACCTGATAAACTTTTGACTTCAAATAGGAATGCGGTTTGCTTCCATGAAGTTGTTAAAGGATTTGCTTCAGAAAACTGCAAATCGCTTCTCGTAATTAAGTAAGAGTCTTGATTTGGAAACTCATTAATTATTCCTAAAAGTAAAAACTGAATAAATAAAACATCCGATACGGAAATTGTTCCGTCGTTATTGGTATCTGCTACTATATATTCAAATGGATCTGAAAAACTATTTTGGAATAGCAGATGAGATATTATTTTAGTAGCATCGCTAACTGATATCCCATCTCTTTGACAATTATTATTACTAGCTGAGACAAAATAACTGTCTCCCATTGGTAAATTTGGAAATGAGTAATTCCCATCTGCATCTGTAGCAGTAGAATCAATCATAGAGCCTAGTGACTGTGGGTAATTACCGTTGCTGTTTATAAATACGGTAGTGTTGACCATTGGACCACCATTAACATCAACAATTCTGCCCGACAAACTTGCACTGGATACATTAGAATTTGAAGGATCAAATCCAGGTTGGATTAGATTACCTGAACCAATTGGATCTAGCCAATCTCCTATTCTTGTATCAGAAGTACCTCCTCCAGTCCAAGAAAGAGACAGTCTACCGGAATAGGCTAGAGCGTTTTCACAGGCAACGTCTCCACCATGGAGTTGGCCTATAATATGACCAGAATCGTCTAAAAGAGGAGATCCTGAGGATCCTCCTTGATAAGCTCCTAAATCTAAAAAACATCTATAATGAGACCTCGGAGTAGTGATTAAATCATTGTCCCATTCAATGATATTGTTGAAAATAGACACACGATTATATTCTTGTGATATCTTCTTGACATCACCAACAGGATGATGAATAAAAGTTGTTGTATCTGGTCTATAATTTTGTACCCTATTCCATCCTGCGAAGTATGCATTGAAGGAGGCAGGAATAGATTGAAAAATCCTTAGTAATTCAAAATCACTATCAGCATAGCCAGCAACTTGTATACATCCTAACAAGGATTGGAAAGCAGGCGCTTCCCCAGGATTTTCACAAGAAGGACTAGTAAAATTGAAATCAAATCTATAGAAATCATACATAGGAGTCAATTCACTTACGCAATGAAAAGCGGTCAACATATAAGGTGTCATGTCTTGAGCTGTATTGTTGACTAGTGTTCCAGAGCAGTATACCATACCTTCTTCAGTAGACATAATTATTCTAGCTACGCTTCTCTCTACGTCAACAAAATTATTAGTTTCAATGCATTCTATGTTTACATTACAATTCGAAGCGTCACCGAAGTCCCTTTTCGGACTAGCAGAGACACTCTCAGGAAAATAGTTCTTATACATTCGCTGGATATTGAAAATTTCCATTCTACTTTGCCCTCTTACGTTTGCAGGTTCAAAGTATTCAAGAATTATTTCCGTACCAGCTACTGGACCGGCCAATATGTCACCTTTAATATTGACATCCTTGTTTGTTATTCTAGTTAAAATATGCTTACCTGTTTTAGCATAAATATCTAAGTAAGCTCCAGTTGGAATATGAACATTTTTCAACATGAAGGCCAAACCATACGCATTATTGCACTGAACATCCATTCTCCAGATTCGGTCTCCATTATCAAGGGTTTGCCATGAACCAGCATTTTTGAAATTGTAGTCAACATCTGTAGGTATCGAAACCCTATCTTGCCAATTATTGGCTAAATCTAATTTTTTTACAGATTCAAAGGAAATTTCAGGTAGTTGCTCAGGAGTTGGTAAGGAAAGATTACTATTTGATAATCCTATCGGCCTGTGCTGTTGGGCTATGATAGGTAGAAGTCCTATACATAAAACTAAGGTGAAAAATAATTTTTTAATAGTGAGTTTGTTGTCCATGGGAAAAAATATCCTGCTATGTTTTCACGAAATAACAAGATAGTTCCTTTAGGGGCCCAAGTCAAAAAATGTTAATTTTTATTGAAAAAATTAACCTGAATAGGGTACATTTTGAATGCAAAATGTGTCCCAATAGACGATTTTTTTTTACGGTTTACTCCCTTCATATTATCCCAGTAGGTAATATAAGTGTAATGCAATGTAAAGAATGATCGAGCAGATATAGAATCAAAAAGAGTAAGTGCAAGGAAAGATTTTATCTAAGACAAAGTATCACACTTTTAGACTGTACCATCTTTTAGACTTTATATACCAAATAGAAACAATGAATATAATTATCCAATAGAAGATTTCAGACGCCCATGCCCAACCTAATCCTAACTCCATCACTTCTATCACAATATATACATAAATAAGATAGATGACTACTGATAAAGATTGTACAAGTAATCCAAAACCAGTGGCTCCGGTCGCCGCGAGACCATTAAAAAATATTGCTGACACAGAAAAGAGAACCAAGATTATACCCATAACATAAAATATAGGCTGCGCATCTATTATAAGGGACATATCCTGCTTGCCAAAAAGAGGATATAGAATCAGCTTGGGAAATAGAAGTATGGGTATCAAGAGTATACAAGTCCAAGTGAGGCAAATTTTACTGATTTTCCACAATAAGGCCACGACTTGCTTTTCCTTACCTAAAGCAATGTAGTTACTGACTAAGGTATTGGCCCCTGAAGCGAAGCCCCAGGTAGGTATAGATAAAGTTAAATAGACCATGCGCACTAGGTTGGTTATCGCTAAAGGACGTTCTCCTAGGTTTTCTATAATCCCAAAAAAGATAAACCAAGACCCAAAACCTACTACTGCTTGGGCAACAACAGGCGCTGAAATCCGGACTTGCGTTTTGATGGCTTCGATATCAACCACCTTTGGGATGGTAAATAGATTATACTTACGGATCTTTTTATCAAATGCTATGTATATTAAAAATAGCAAAAAGGCAAAAGCCTCAGCAATTGTGCTGGCTATACCTGCACCTTGTATACCCAACTCTGGCAAGCCTAATTTTCCAAATATAAATCCGTAATTGAGTATTACATTAGTTATAGCTAAGATAATGGAATCAATGAGGATAAATTTTGTTCTTGCAATTCCTGTGTAGAGTGCAATGATACTCAAGCCAATATAACTGAAAAAAACGCCAAATGATCTAAATTCGAGATACTCTAGACTCTTATAAAAAATAACATCGTTATTGGTAAAAAGGGAAAAGATATAATAGCCACCGTATTGCATTATGAGAAACATAATGATAGCTAGAAAGAACTCAAAGATGAGAGAAGCTTGAAATACTTGCCCCACCTTTTTTGGATAATTCTCCCCTGCTCTCCTGGCCATCATGATTTGGCCTCCTTTTGAAAAATTATATCCTATAGCGGCAATCATTAGATAGAAAACCCCTACAAAGCCAATTGCTCCAAAATCTGCTTCACTTTTGTGATAAAGAAAGACCCCATCTGTCAACACGATAATTTGTTGAACGGCGCTGCCCAACATAATCGGTCCTGAAAGTGAAAAAATATCTTTATATGAGGTATCTAGCTTCATGGAGGCGTCAAAAAAACGATTTTTACTATTCTTATCCAAAGCTTTTAGACGAATAAAGACATTAATAGGTACAGTGCTTTTAAAGTTAAGTAACAGCTAAACTCTATATGCTTACAAAATAGGCATTCTTGATTCGCCTATTGGTATACATTCAGTTATAAACCAAATGTTTATAAAGGCTCTTAGCTTAAATACCCCGCACTTGACTATAATATTACATTGAAGAATCTTACTTGATGAAATAAAAATTCTATGTTTGTATAAGCTAATACCAATTGTATATAATAACTCCGCTTTATTTTAGACCGTTTCTTTATCTCTATCGCGGCATCCTCAAATGCTAATGGTATAAAACGACTTTATGGTACTCTATTTCAAAGCATTGCATATTTTTGGCTTCGTTGCGTGGTTCGCGGGTTTGTTCTATCTAGTTCGCATGTTTGTTTATCATGTAGAGGCAGATCGAGAAGAAGAGCCCAAAAGAAAGATCTTAAAAGATCAATTCACTTTGATGCAAAAACGTGTATTCAGTATCATTTGCAATACTGCAGCGGTTCTAACTTGGTTCTGTGGAATTAGCATGATATACCTTTATGGAATAGAGTGGTTTAAGCTGAATACTTGGCTACATGTCAAAATTGTATTATTACTCATACTGACTGCTTACCATATATATTGTAAAAGTATAATCGACAAGTTGGAAAATGGAGATTTTGTGATGTCTGCTTTTAATTTTAGACTCTTTAATGAATTGCCCTCCATACTCTTATTGGCAATAGTATTGCTTGCTTCATTAAGAAGCACGAGTGAATTTATCGGTACTCTACCCTATATTTTTGCGTTTATTGTGAGTATTTATCTTATCGCCAAATTCTATAAAAAGCATAGAGAGCGAAAGACTTAACATTAATTAACTCTACATATGGCAGGACTAGTAACAAAAGAAACAAATAAAAGTGTTTCAAAATTTATATCTTCCATTGAAAATCAATCAAAGCGAGAAGACAGCAAAGTTTTACTAGAATTGATTCAAGAAGTAACAGGTGTCAAGCCTAAAGTTTGGGGAGATAATTTTTTAATTGGCTTTGGAAAATATACTTATCAAAGAAAAAATTCTAAAGAAGAGTTTGAATGGTTTAATGTTGGTTTTGCCCCTAGGAAAACTAAACTAACTATATACTTAACCTTTGACATTTCGACTGAAGATAAAATGCTCCAATCATTAGGCAAATGCAAATATGGAAAAGGTTGCTTATACATTAACAAGTTAGCTGATATTGATTTGACTGTACTCCGAAAGCTCATCGAAAAAAGTAAAGATGCGACTTGGCATTAGTATTACTGTACAACTATATACTTACTACACCTATTAGGATACGTGAGTCGAAAATGAAATTTCATCTCTGAATACTGTTGATTTGTTTATGGCTATAAACAGCTGAAGTAAATTAAGTTATTAAACAAAATTTTTGGAAGGTGTGCCCTAGGTATATAGTTGCCTAATAATAGATAAGGTCAATAGCAAAATGCTATGAACTCATGAAGTGTTTTTTAGAAGATTACGACTATAAGAAACATATAAGCCCCTTTTCTTAAAGCTGGAAAATATTTTTTATCAGAAAAAGGAGCAATTTCCACTTTCAAATCCGTCGGCGTTGAAAATAGTATTTACTGCTCCAGATCCAAGGGCAGTATTCACTTCTATTCTAAGCCCATTTTCTCCAGATCCATCTCTTTTAGGCGTACAGTATTCAAATAGGTAGAAACTATTTGCTTCATTGAATATTGCATCCGAAATTTCTTGAAATTTATCTGATAGTTCATCCGGATTGTCGGTAGATAAAGCGCTTTTCGGTCCTAAGGCTAAAAGGACTTCTTCATCTATTTCAGCTCCCAATCCAATGGTATAAAAGTCAATTTGATCGGAAGCTTCTTCAACGGTCCGGAATGCATCGCTTTTGAGATGTCTAGCTGCTTGATCTGTACCATCCGTAAATGTAATTACGGACGCTGCTGACTGAAATCCATTTGCTATATTATCTGCAATTACATCTTGCGCTTTGGCAGTTCCTTTCAGTATAGCTCCAAAGAGGTCTGTTGAGCGATCCATGGGTAATCCTGCATTCATACTGTCAATGACTTCAAGAAGCATATCTACGTTGCTAGTGAAGTCAATTAGCTCATGCAAGAGATCCGCTCCATCAAACCAAAATATGGCAATCTCAGTTGATGAATTGTTAGTACTTAAAAGATTATTTACAAATTGAGCAGAAGAAATCTTTAGTGCATCTAAGTCATTATTCACTACGGAACCACTAAGGTCTAACAATAGAATTACATTGTTTCTAAAAATGTCTTTATTATCTGATATATTTCGGTCTGCCTCATCTGCAGAAATTAATTTAAATTCTGTATCGTTTCTACCTCTTTCTAAAATAGTGAAATCATCTTCTATCAAACTAGAAACAGGGTTTCCAACACCATCAACAACTCTATAGAAAACTGATACTTTTGATGGTGGTGAGACAAATTGATTTTGAATAATAATTTCAAATTGACTTGGGTCATTATTTTCAGTAATGACGCTCATACCGTCATCAGTTTTACATGACCATACCAAAACTAGAATTAAAGTAGCTAATAGAGTGTGTGAAAGCAATTTCATATGTGAAAAGGTTTAATATATACACTCATAAAACGTACCAAGTATGAATTAATGTGTGATGGTAATGTTAAAGTTTCCGTATATTTGTTTGATGCTTAAAGGAACTCTTTTTTACGAATTGTACCAGCTGATTGGGTATTGGAAAAAAACCAAATCTCGCACGACTATGCAAGAGGTTCTAAGCGAAAAGGTATATTATGGAGAGCATTCTAGTCAATATCTTATCATTTATAGCCCCAGACAAGTGGATCCTGAAAAACCTTTGATTATCTACTATCACGGTGGAGGATGGATTTTCGGTAACCCTGATTTGTTTGTAAAGAAGGCCTCTCTTTTTACCAGCCTAGGCTATCAAGTAATTATGCCCTGTTATAGGAAAGTGCCTATTTTTCATGCAGATCATATCTTAGAAGATGTAAAGTTGATGCTTGGAACAGTCAAAGAGTTAGCCGAGCAAAAGAAAATCAGTACTCTGGATAAGATCATATTAGGAGGAGTAAGCGCGGGAGCAAATCTCGTGGCTTTAATATACTTTCAAAATCAGCTCCGTGAGAAAGCTGGATTCACTCAAGATCAGTTTTGTGGAATGTTTCTTTATGCTCCTCCTTTGGACTTAAGTAAAATGAAGAGCACACCCGTACTATATAGATTTGCAGGCTCTAAAGATTCTGAAAGATTTCGACGTGCTTCCCCTATCCTTCATATTAAAGATAGCTTACCTATACCAATATTATGTATACATGGAAAATTAGATGCTCTTGTACAATTTGACGCGTCTCAAACATTTCGATCGCAATATGAAGAACTCCATCCAGGATTCCTAGAATATGTTACCCTAGAAGACGCATCTCACATAGACGCTGCCTCATGGGCTCATACGGATGATGACTTACGTAAGGGATTAGTACAGTGGCTTGATAAAGTATCTAAAGGCTCATTCATTAG
>CAYZUW010000209.1:0-7631 GCA_964481325.1 uncultured Saprospiraceae bacterium | reverse complement strand
GATATATATATAGGAAACTTTCGTTAAATGGTATTTTTCAATGAAGTTGACCTAAATTCACCCACATAAATCTAGTCAGAAAAACTCCTTGAATATAAGTTGGACTTTTGCTACAAGTGGGACCAGCTTTTTCAGTTCCCTTATAAACAGTTATACACTTAAACAAGAGTAGCATGTAAATCTTTCAATAAATTAATAACGGAAGCTTGAACAGATACATCAAGGGCAGATACAGATTCATCGCATATAATAAGCTGAGGTTCAACCGCTAAGGCTCGTGCTATGCAGATTCTTTGCCGCTGCCCGCCAGAAAATTGATGTGGGTATCTGTTGAAATGTTCAGCTGACAAGGAAACTTTCTCCAATAAGTTAATGGCTTTTTCACAGCGTTGATTGTCCGAATCAAAAAGATTATGAACTTGCATGGGCTCTACAATTGCTTGCCCAATTGTCATTCTAGGATTAAGTGAAGAATACGGGTCTTGAAAAATAATTTGCATTTTCTTCCGTAAAGCTTTGAGTTGACTTTTCGGACAATTCAAAACATCAGTACCTTCATAAAAAACAGAGCCTGCATGCGGCTTCATCAATTTAATCAGTGTCCTCCCAAGCGTAGATTTACCACATCCCGACTCCCCTACTAGCCCCAAAGTTTCCCCAGGATATATGTCAAAACTTACATCCTCCACAGCTTTAAAATACTCCGTCGTTTTTCCGAAGAAGTTTTTCTTTTTGATATAGTAAGATTTCAGATTTTTCACTTCGAGTAATGGTTTATTACTCGCTAGTTCCTTCAGCCTTCTTTCTGTGTCAACGGGTTTTATTCTCTTCTCCTCAAAAGGCTTCGCATCTTGATTCAGATAATCATCGACTGTAGCTAACCTTTCCGTTTTGTAATCCAATGGCGGTCTACAGGCTAGCAAGCCGATTGTGTAAGCTTGTTTCGGATTTTGTAGCACTTCCTTGCAAGTGCCATACTCAATGATTTCGCCTTTATACATCACTGCAATCTTATCCGCTATTTGGGCGATTACGCCTAAGTCGTGGCTTATAAAAATCATTGACAAAGCTCTCTTTTCTTTTAGCCTTTGTAATAGTTCAATAATTGATTTTTGAACAGTGACATCTAGCGCCGTGGTAGGCTCATCTGCAATCAAGACATCAGGGTTACAACTTAGTGCCATAGCAATCATCACCCTTTGTTTTTGTCCTCCAGATATTTCGTGTGGATATTTATTATAGCTGGCTTCTGGTTCAGGCAATAGTACCTCTTCAAATAAAGAAAGCACCCTTTGTTTAGCTTCAGACTTAGAAACATCCTGGTGTGTGAGAATCGCCTCTATAACTTGATCACCACAAGACATCACTGGATTAAGTGAAGTCATTGGCTCTTGAAAAATCATAGCAATGTGCTTACCTCTGTATGCGTGCATTTGGTTTTCTGGGACTTCCAGCAAGTTTGTATCAACATTTCCATCGTTAAACACAATTTCACCTTTTTCAATTTTTCCAGGAGGTTGATCTATTAGTTTTAAAATAGACAAGGCAGTAACAGACTTCCCGGAGCCCGACTCTCCTACTATTCCGAGTGTCTCTCCTTTCTCTAGATCAAAACTAACTCCTTTAACTGCCTTAGTGCAATCTCCATCTGAATAAAAATAAGTGTGTAAATTTTTTACCGTCAGCATAGTTGATGTAAACATAATGAGTTCTGACTTAAGTCTATTCTTGTTTTGAAAAAAATTGCAATCGCAGAGTGAAAAAATATCTGAACTTGTAATTATGTAAGCTAAAGATATTTTTAGAATTTTCAAGAACGCTTTGGGACCATACCATCGCCGTGAAAAACGGCTCGGTACCGAGTCATCCGCTCCTACCGACGAAAAAGTCGGTACCGCTTCTACCTCTTGTTCTTGACCCGCTTAGCCTTTCGGCACGCCCTATAAAAATTGTATTTTGATGTATAAATGGTTTGCCATTTAAACTTTAAATCACTGACAATCAAAGCTTTGTGATCGGTTAAGTGAGTTTTATAATCGCTTGATAACCAGATGCTTACTGCTTTTTTATGTATAATTTTTCCGAAAATTACTGTTCAAATTATATATTAAACCTTTTTAAATTGTATAAAATAACCCCTCATATGTCAATATCTATGCAATTACGTAGTTAAAATAACTAAATCCGCAGAATTACCTTACGTGATAGAGCATTTATACTACAGGATTTTGTAGATTTAGGGATAATAAAAACGAAAAATAAAGCCATGATTGTAAGATCTATTCTCCTATCCTCTTTAGCTATTTTTAGTCTAGTTTCGATGAAAGCACAAGTAGTCATCAATGAATACTCTGCATCAAATTTACATTCCTATACAGACGGCTTTGGTAAAACGGAAGATTGGATTGAATTATACAATATGGGGGATGAATTCGTTGATATATCTGGCTATCACCTTTCAGATAAAGAATCAAAACCTGGAAAATGGGAAATACCCGAAGGAGTTATTATGTTCCCAAAATCTCATATGCTTTTTTCGTGCTCGGGACGAGATGGTATATTCTTCAATCACCCGCACACCAACTTTAAACTCTCTCAAACTAAAGGATCTGAAGGGGTATTACTTTCAGATCAAGATGAAAATATAATTAACTACTTCCCTCTTGAGCTTACATTAGTGGAGCATAGTAGATGCAGAGTAAGTGATGGCGCAGATGAATGGATGGTTTGTACTCAGACCTCATATGGATTCTCTAACGACCAAATGCCAAAATTTGATGGATATACCAATACGCCGTCTATGAGTCTAGAAGCAGGATATTATTCTGGCCCACAAGAAGTAAATATTATCAATAACGAACCTGGAGCTGTGCTTAGATACACCACTAATGGAGACAATCCTACCCTCAATTCTGCAGTATACACAAGCCCTATCCAAATTGATAAAACAACTGTGATAAAAGCAATGGCATTCGATATGGATGGGAATAAGCTTCCTGGCAAAATGGACTTTAATACTTATTTTATAGATGAAGATTTCAGTTTAGCTGTGTTTTCCATCGCATCAGACGATGTCATACGATTAGCACATGGTAATGGGGATCTGATTCCAATAGGTTCTTTAGAGTATTTTAATAAAGACAAAGTAAGGGAAGCTACTGCTTTTGGAGATCTAAACAGGCACGGTCAAGATTCTTGGGTGCTGAATCATAGAAGTCTTGATTGGGTCAGTAGAGATGAAATGGGATATTCTAAAGCTGTTGAAGCTAAACTGTTTGGGTACTCTGATAGGGATTCTTATCAAAAATTCATGTTTAGAAATTCTGGTGATGACAACTATCCTGCTATTAATGATCATGATCATATTGGGAGTACGCATATTCGAGATGAGTACGTGCAAACACTTGCCTATGAAGGAGGAATGAAGTTAGATCACAGGGCTGTGGAGCGAGTAATTGTTTTCCTGAATGGAGAATACTGGGGTGTTTATGGGATGAGAGAAAGAGCTGTGGACCATGATTTTACGAAAGAATACTATGATCAAGGCAAATATGAGATTCAGTATCTATCTACTTGGGGCAATACTACTATCGAATATGGAGGAGATAAAGCATGGTCTGATTGGGTCGTTTTGAGAGATAAGCTTTTGAATTCTGATCTAAGCCTAGATGAAAATTATAAAATTGCAGAAGATAGCATCAATCTGGTAAGTATGATTGACTATTTTCTTGTAAATCTCAATGTAGTCGCTTCGGATTGGTTAAATTACAATACGGCATGGTGGAGAGGCTTGAATCCTGATGGCGACCATAAGAAATGGGGCTATATGCTTTGGGATTTAGATGCTACCTTCGATTACTACATCAACTACAGTGGCGTACCTGATATTTCTCCTAATGCCAAACCATGTGATTTAGAAGAAATTGGAGATTTCATGGATATGTTCTTCAATTTTTATGGCAACACGGAAGATGTAGGACAGCATGAAAAAATCTTGCTCAAATTGCTGGACGAGAATGACACATTTAAGCAACTATACTTTAGTCGATATGCAGATATTATGAACACGGTCTATACCTGCGAAAATATGATGACCACTCTGGACAGTATGCTCGCTGTGATAGAGCCAGAGATGCCAAAACAAATCGCAAGATGGGGAGGAACAATGGAGGAATGGAAACAAAACGTTGATGATTTAAAAGGTTTTATTGCTCAAAGGTGTCAGCGACTTGATGATGGCGCAGTAAGTTGCTATGAAGAAATTACGGATGTACATTCCTTGACTTTGATGGCCATACCAGAAGAAATAGGCGAAATTGATTTAAATACTTTGGACATTGAGAACTTCCCTTGGACTGGAGATTACTTTGAAGGGGTAGACAACATTATTAAAGCCAATGTTTTTAATGAATATGAGGACGATTACGAATTTAGCCATTGGATATCAAGCGCTAATAATCTGATCACCCCTGACATCACTTCCATAGACGCCAGATTAAGTATGATAGATAACGATACCCTTACGGCTGTATTTAGAGAGAAACTAGAAGGTACTGTATCGACCAATGAAACTATAATTGAGTTAGACGAGTTTGAAATATTTCCAAATCCGACAAGTGGTGATGTAAGCATTCAATATAGCCTAAATACAAGTGCGGAGATCGAAGTTGATTTATACAATCTGCAAGGGCAAAAATTATTCTCCTTTAGTGAGTTGAGTCAGACGCAAGCTGTAGGAAGATATAATCACACCTTGCGACTACCCTCTTCGTTAGGATCTGGATTGTATCTATTAACAATGAATATTAATGGAAAGCGACAGAACGCAAAAGTTAGCTTGATTAGATAGAAATAAAGCATTATGTATGCTGATAGATAAAGAAAATTTAGAAAAATTGAGTAAGGAGTTCCTTACTCAATTTTTTTATATAACGGAAAGTCACTTTCGGATTGACGTTCAAAACATGTTTATTGACCATATCTGTTGGAGATGCGAAAGCCAAAAGGATTTTGAGGGAATGGAAACCACATTCCTTGAAATGGGTACATTATTTCACAAATCTGATCACAATGGAAGACCGATAATCTTAATAATGCTAGACACAGCAATCCAATTTAAAAACCAAACAATAAGCCTTATTGAACTGCCTGCTCCTAAGAAAACCACTCATTATACTAATGGCTTTGAGCACGCGGAATTTGTTATTAAAGGTGAACTAACTGATCTTATAAGTAAATATTCCGATCTGCCCTGGGAGACCAAGAATATCAATAAAGCTATCAATCCTGATGTTAAATTGAATTACAATGGAATTACTATAAAATTTCATCCTTATACGCTTGCTCATGTGGTTAAAAAATTGGAGTAAGGCAAATCAAAAAAACACTGATTATTACTTACTTTTGTTGCGTATGAGAATATTATTCAGCACATTTCTTTTCATTCTTTTCTATTCAAGCCTCAGTGCTCAAATATTGGATTCTACCTCCATAGTTCCTGAGTCTCAAATAGATGTTGTAGAAGACTTTCTGAATAATACGGATGCGGAGAATGAATTTGATTTCAATACACTTTTCGAATCCTTAGATGAAGCGGCTTCCCGCAAGATAAATCTCAACAATACTAGTACTCAAGAGCTATTGGAGTTGGGCTTAATAGATGAAATAGCAGCGACTAGTATTATCTCGCACATCCGAAAGTATGGAAAATTGATAGCCTTATACGAGCTGCAGACTATCGATAATCTCAGTATGGAAGACATAAATGCATTACTTCCTTATGTTACCACAAAAGGAGGATTGGATGATAATAAAGTTGGCTTAGGCACCATGTTACGTGAAGGGAAAAATGAGTTCTATCTGCGCTGGTCCTCTACTTTAGAAGATCAAAAAGGATTTATTCCTGTGGAGGATCCGGAGGACAGCGCTCAAAGATTTTTAGGCAACAAAGCTAGAATTTATTCTAGATTTAAACATAGTTACGAGAACAAGTTAAGCTATGGCTTCACCATGGAAAAGGATGCTGGGGAGCAATTTTTTAGCGGTGACAATTCTAGTGGTTTCGATTTCTATTCTGCCCATCTTTTTTTCCGAAATATTTCGAATAGGCTAAAAAGTGTGGCTATAGGTGACTTTAGTGTACGCCTAGGGCAAGGCCTTATTTTGAATTCAGGATTTGGCAGAGGAAAAAGCGCAGATGCTATACGTATAAAGAGAAATGGAAATATTTTGAATGCCTATACCTCTGTAGCAGAAAATGATTTTCTAAGAGGCGTAGGGGCTACATTTGGATTTGGGGAACATATAGAATTAACTGTTTTTGGCTCTCGCCTTAAAAGAGATGCAAACATTGTCATTCCAGACACTACGGATCAGGAGGAGTTCTTTTTTAGCTCCTTACAAACTTCAGGTTTGCATAGAACAGCGAGTGAAATAGCAGATGAAAACAGCATTACACAGAACACTATTGGTGGAAATATCAAGATACAATCTGCAGGGCTCAAAGTTGGAGCCAATGTATTGTATAACACGTTCAATAGGCCATTTGACAGGAATATACAGGAGTTTAATAAATTCCTATTCAATAGTGACAAGCTGCTAAACGCTAGTTTAGATTATAGCTACATCCGACGAAATGTCCACTTCTTCGGGGAAACAGCTGTATCAGATAACGGCGGTGTAGCTACACTCAATTCTTTATTATTGGGCCTAGATAGAAAAACCAGCCTAGTACTCTCCTATCGAAATTATGGTAAAGATTACCAAGCTTTAAACGCAAACGCTTTTGGGGAAACCACATCTGTAAACAACGAAGCAGGATTGTATATTGGGCTGGAAGTCTTGCCCTTACGAGAGTGGAAGTTCAATGCCTATGTGGATGTATTTGAGCATCCGTGGCTACGCTTCAATATTGATGCACCATCGACTGGTTTTGAATACCTAGCGAGGTTAACCTATACCAAGAAAAGACGAAGTGAATTGTATGTGCAATATAGACTAGAGAGAAAGCAAAGGAATAATACAGATGCGAATACAGTATTTGATCCACTTCAAAATCTTACCAGAACGCAACTTCGGTTTCACTACAAAGTGAAGATTTCTAGCGCTGTAGAGCTTAGAAACAGGTTGGAATTTTCTGACTTTACCGAATCTGGAACAGGTGAAAGGAGCTTTGGGTATCTTTTATACCAAGATATTATTTACAAGCCAAAATTTTCAAATTTTTCATTTACCAGTCGGATTGCCATATTTGATACAGATGATTTTAACAGTAGAATCTTTGCATTTGAGAATGACTTATTATACAATTTTTCGATTCCATCTTATTTCAATACAGGTATTCGGTATTATATTAACCTCAGGTACAAGCCTACTAGAAACTGGACTCTGGAATTCAGAATTGCCCAATCTAGATTTAGAGACTTGGATGTGATAAGTTCTGGCCTGAATGAAATCCAAGGGAATACCCGTACAGATTTGAGAGCACAAATACGCTATACTTTTTGAGATTAGGGTACCTTTAGCAAGGTCATTCACTTAAGTTTCGGTAGTTCTTATATCGATATTTTTCATTTTAACCGAAATTTTTTTCCTATTTAATTCTTGACGTCTGTTCTTTCACGTTCTTTTTT
>CAYZUW010000208.1:0-7645 GCA_964481325.1 uncultured Saprospiraceae bacterium | reverse complement strand
AGCCATACATCAAGAGAAATGAAGATTTCATCAAGAAATATGCAGATAAAGGTAAAATGTAATTCAACCTTTTAATAACTATTCAAAAAAGACCATGCGCTTCGCGCATGGTCTTTTTTTATTGCTTCAAACTTTATTCCTACCCTTTATACAAAATCACTATCCTCCTCTGGCACATCTAGCAAATTCTTCTTTGCCCATTTTTGAAACTTGTCCGACAAGATGGCATAAGACTCCGTAAATCCACATCTAGTACAAACGTATCTATTATATTTTTCTGATCTCCCCCACGATCCGAACATAAATTTATGTGCGGAAGAGCTACTTTTCGGTTTAATGATAACTATCTTTCTTGATTGACACTTAGGGCATATATTGGTTGATTTCATACTTTATTAATTTTGAAAGTGCAGTGTTGGAATTTAAAACAACCTAGCACTTCCTACATTCTATTATGCATCGTTTTCTGTTACACTAATTTACGATTTCAAATAAATAATGAGTGGTCTAGGAATCAAAATTATAGCAATTTGCACTCAAGACTAATTCTCACAAAACCTTTGGGTAAAATATGCTCTGCAAATAACTTAAGGAATTGTGTTCCCTGTATAGTTTTAGATTTTACCTTTTTAGCTTTTCGGTCTAGGAAAGTAAAAGTAACCCCTTTGTCTGAAATGTTTTTGATACGATAATTACTGATGCATATTTTATGGGTGTATCTACCAATATACTCCAAGATTTGATCAGGGCCACCAAAGGCTTTTTTAGCATATACTACCCAATTGATTTGATATAACTTGTTCTTGTTCTTCCAATATTGCGCTTTGATTTGGGCGCTCATATTGAGTTTTTTGTTTAAGAACAATTGATGGATAGTTGCTAAGAGTTTACCTCTAAACAGATTAGACATAGCTTGTGCAGGAAAGAGGAAATCACCTTTAGACTTCGCTTGTTTCCATTTTCCATGTTTATTAAGACCACCAGCGGGTATTATGCAATGTACATGCGGATGAAAAGTCATCTGCTGAGTCCACGTATGTAATAATAAGATAGCGCCAATTTTACCAGAGATACCATGCTGAGGATCATACCCAAAAGCCAGTAAAGTTTCCTTGACACAATGCATCATTGCATCATAAAGTAGTTTTTTGTTATACCTAAATAATGGATGCAATTCACTTGGTATAGTGAATACACAATGAAAATACTTGACAGGAAGTAAATCATACTGTCATTTAAGGAGACCAAAAAATCATAGACTTCGTCAATATCTAATTCTCGTGGATGTACTAAGTCATGAAATCTCACTAGCCGCTCTACAGCTCTTACATAGGAAGTTATCGTTTGCTGGGACTTATCCTCAATCTTCATCCTGTTTATCATCGGCAAAGTGATGAATAATATTTCTGATTTTTGTACATTTGGTACAGGCTGTACACCACCTTTTTTTGAATTAAGCATGTATCGTTATTTAAATGTTTAAATAACTTTTTACGATAGCTTAAAATCTAAGTATAAGTGAGAGGTGGAAGCTACACCGATAGGTGTTTAGTTCAACACCATTTATTATTTCAAAAGAAATATGCATTTATAATTCACCATTTATAATTCATAATTCCCTTTTTAAGCATCAAACTGCAGCTTCGCCAAAGAGTTATACACCCCTTCTTCCATCTGCGTCAATTCATCATGGGTCCCTTGCTCTATGATTCTACCCTTATCCACTACATAGATCTGATCCGCGTCCCTGATGGTAGCTAATCTATGCGCTATAATCAAAGACGTTCTTCCCTCCATCAAATTATTGAGAGCATCTTGTACCACTTGCTCCGATTCAGCATCTAGTGCGGAGGTAGCTTCGTCCAACAATAAAATCGCAGGATTTCTCAATATGGCACGAGCGATGGCTACACGTTGCTTTTGACCACCACTCAATTTCACACCACGCTCTCCCACTTTAGTATCCAAACCTTCAGGAAATTCCGAAATAAACTCCCAGCTATTGGACTGCTTTGCCGCCTCTATCAATTCAGCTTCTGTAGCGTCGGGTTTTCCATATAATAAATTTTCACGGATACTCCCACCGAACAAAAGCACTTCTTGTGGCACGAGACCCAGATTGAATCTATAAACTTCTATCGGATAGTCGTAAATACTTTTACCATCGACCAATATTTCTCCTCTTTGTATACCATAAAAGCGTTGCAGTAACTGAAGGATAGTACTCTTACCAGCACCACTCGCCCCTACTAAGGCAATCTTCTTGCCCGCCTCAATTTTCATACTCAATCCCTTGAGTACTTCTATATCTGTTCTAGTTGGGTAATGAAAATGAACATCTTTGTATTCCACTTCCCCATATATCTTCAGTGGTTTTTCGATTTCTACTAAAGCGTTCAGTTTCACTTCACTTTCCGTAGCCAATATCTCACGGATGCGCTCTGTCGCACCCAAGGCGCCAAGAATCTCTGTAAGGAAATTTCCTAAACCAGCGATGGCAGCCCCTATAACTCCTGTATACATAAAAAATGAAATGAGCTGACCTACTGTTATTTCTCCAGCCTGTAACAGTACTGCTCCCTGATATATAATATAAAAAAGGGCACCAAAAATAATACTCACGATATAAACAGAAAACATCGCTCGCCCTCTAGCAAATTTCAGCGCAATTTTTAATAATCGCTCCAAGGCACTGCCATATCTACCGCTCTCAAATTTTTCGTTCGTGTATGCTTTTACAGATTGGATATTCTGTGTGGTTTCAGATAAAATCACATTCGCGTCAGCGAGCTCTTTTTGACGTTGTTTTGATAATCGTCGTATGTATCGACCAAAGAAAAAGCCTCCTACAACAATCACTGGGAATGTTAGTAGCATCACCTTTGCCAAGGCTGGCGTATTCCAAACCAAAAATCCAACCCCTACAATAAGTATGATTATTTGTCTAAAGAATTCTGCCAAAGTGATGGAAAAAGTACTGTACAAACGTTCCACATCAGATGTCAACCTACTTACCAATTCGCCAATTCTATTTTGTTCGTAAAACTCGATAGGAAGCGTAATCAGTTTGTCATACAAATCTCTTCGTAGATCGCGTATCGCTTTCTCACTGACATGCGCAAAAAGAATCACCCTTGTATAGGATACAAATCCTTGCGCAAATAGTACAATGACTAATATCCACCCCACTTGCGTGAGATCATAGCCGTATTTTCCGTTTCCTTGGGCTATGTCCACCATCTCTCCTGACAATCCAGGAAAAATCATGAAGACCATACTAGAGACCCAAAGCAGAATCATCCCTAACACAAACTTAAACATATAGGGACGCAGATACCTAAAAATCGAAAGAGACTCCATAAAGCTCTCTCGGTTAAACTTTACCTTCTTTTCTTCTTCTTGTGCGGGTACTTCATTTGCCATCGTACAAAGTAAACGTTTCTATGCTTATAAACCATTTATAAGTCTATCATCTACGTGTAATATTTTAGAAATGCATACTATTTACGCTTACCAAAGCCGTGAGTAAGTTGCCCTAGGAAGTCCTTAGGAAACTCCTCATCTCCATGAAAACCTAGTTCTATCAAGCCACTGTCCTCTGGAACATAGTCTGTTTTGAAGATATAATCCCAAAGGCTAAGACTAATACCGTAGTTTACCCCATTTCGACCATGAGGCAAGGTGTATGCATGATGGTAGAGGTGCATCACAGGGTTATTTATTAGATATTTGAAGGGACCCCACGTAATCTTTATATTGCTATGATTTAAGTGCCCTATGGTAATCGCAATAAAGTGCACGATATATGCTTGCTCTGGTTCAAAACCACCCAATATCATTACCGCAAAAGTCTTCAAAGGTTTATACAAAACATTCTCCATCCAATGATATCTCAAGTGCGCTGCAAAGCCCATTTCCTTCACGGAATGATGTACTTTGTGAAACCTCCAAAAAATCTCATATCTGTGTAGCAGCACATGCGTAAACCACTGCACAAAATCAAGAAGTATAAAAAACACCAACAACTGTATAGCCATCGGCCAGGCTGAAATATCAATTAAAGCAAGGCTCTTATCTCCTATACCTAGGTCCGCAAAGCCTAATTTCATCACCTCATAGAATCCTGCAATAGCCACAGAAAATATGAAAAAGTTGAAAAACATATAGAAGGCATCTAACCAAAAATCCTTTCTAAAAGCACCTTGTTCCTTTCTCCACGGAAAGACCACTTCTAGTCCCCATATAGCCAATGAAATAATAATCAAGCCCCAAAAATAATTGGTATACCAATCCACTTGGAATATTATCGACTTCCAAGTCCACGAAAGGCTTCCTAAAAAAGAATTAGTAAAAGCTTCTATATAATTCATATATGGGTATAAAATATTTGCAATTTAGCAGTTTGGTATTCTTATTTTTAACACAAATTAGGAAGGAAAGTTAACCATTTATTTTAAATATTCCATGAGGTAATTGATGTTAAAGGGCTAAAAATTGCTTTAGGACAAATCGTCTTCTTCTTTAGATTTCTTAAATAAATTATGGTTACTTAGAGCGTGCCCCAGACTTGTGTTGTTCCTGCTTGGGCGCACTACATATTAATTACTGGCAAGCCATATTAAACCATCATAGGTCTGGGTCGTGTCATCCGCTCATAGTGCGAACCCTAGCAGTACATTCAGCCATCTAGTATAGCTGTCTCTCCTCGTTCCTCGTCGAGCCATCTCTACTAGGGCTTCATAGCACTGCCAGCGCACGCCCTACCGCTTCTACCACTCACGCAAAACACCAAATGTAAGCTCCTTGATATTATAGGAGATAAGCACCTATTAAACCCTCAATATTTTCGCAATCTTCGATTAATATTGTTACTTTTAACTAAGTAGCACTAACAAACAAAACTATCTTAATGAAAAAATTTTTCCTACTATTTATAACCGCCATTTCTTTTATGCTTTGCTTCTCTTGCTATCAAGATTCACAAGAGACCGTTTCTAAGGATAAACTAGATATAAAACACGGTCCTTCAGAAGAATTCTTCCTCCAAAGAATGGATCCAGAAGGCAAGTTTGCTATTAAAGCATACTCCGCTGGTCTAAAAGAGGCACAAGAAAATGCATTTTTACAAACTAGATCCTTAAACGGATTCGACAATGAATGGACCGTCCAAGGACCAGGAAATTTGGGAGGTAGAATCAATACAATAGCAGTAGACCCCAGCAATGAAGATATTATTTATGTTGGTTTTTCATTAGGCGGTGTATTCAAAACGGAAGATGGTGGGCAAAGCTGGCGACCTATTTTTGACGAACAAGTTTTTTCTGCTATTGGAGATATTGCCATAGACCCTTCGGATAGCAACATCATATACGTTGGTACAGGAGACCCCAATATATCAGGCTTCCCCTCCATAGGAGACGGTGTCTATAGAAGCGAAGACGCTGGAGAAACTTGGACACATATTGGTTTAACCGAGCAGAGAATTGTTTCAGAGTTAGTAGTAGACCCTGACAATAGTAATCGAATCTTTGCCGCAACGATGGGCCTCCCTTTTGGACGAAATAATGACCGTGGTTTGTATCGCACAATTGATCAAGGAGAAACATGGGAACAAATATTATTTTTGAGTGATTCTACGGGAGTATCTGATATCACTATCAATCCATCTAATCCAAATAACATTTTTGCTGTAGGTTGGGATAGAATAAGAAATAATACAGAATCTATCGTCAACGGCCAAGGATCAAAAATTTACAGATCCTTCAATGGAGGAGATGATTGGGAAATGCTAGAAGGAGGCTTACCCAATGAAGAAAATAATGGTCGTATTGGACTATCCTTATGTACCTCTTCGCCGAATGTTATCTATGCGCAATACGCAAACGAAAGTAGCTTCTTAGGAGCCATATACAGATCAGATAATTTTGGAGAGGATTGGACTCCTATTTTTGAAGATCCACTAGAAGCATTTATGGGCACTAGACCACTAGGTGGTTTTGCCTGGTATTTTGGAAAGATTAGAGTGAACCCAAACAACCCAGACGATTTATACTTATTAGGTATAGACTTATGGAGAACCCAAGATGGAGGTAGCACATGGGTTATGGTCTCCCCTATTTGGTGGCTTGATATAGTTCATGCTGACAAGCATGATTTAGTTTTTCTTGAGGACGAGTCTATTCTCTTAGGCACGGACGGCGGACTGTATAGAAGTGATAGAGACAATATTGATTGGACCGATATAGAAAACATACCAACCAATCAATTTTACAGAACGGCATACAATCCACATAAACCTAATTTGTATTATGGAGGCGCACAAGACAATGGCACCTCAGGAGGAAACGCAGACAACATCAATAGTTGGGAAAGACTTTTTGGAGGCGATGGATTCCAGCCTGCATTCGACACAGAAGATCCTGACAGATATTTTTATGAAACTCAAGGAGGGCGTATCTCTGCAACCCTAGATGATGGTAATATTTTTGAACAAGCAACAGATGGTATAGATGACAATGACCCTAGAAATTGGGATATGCCTTATCTCATAAGTACCTATGACAATAACAAAATGATTCTTGGAACAAATAGAATCTACGAAAGTGAAACTCAATTCCCATTTTGGAATGCTAGGAGTCCTGATCTGACAGATGGCCCAAATGGAACAACAAGAAACGGAACGATTACTGCCATTCATGAATCGCCTATCCAAGAAGATCTTGTTTTTGTAGGCACAGGCGACGGAAATGTGTGGATAGGAGATCTGTCTTTTTATGGTTCTTTCGAAAAAATAAGTGATGGACTTATTGATCAATATGTAACTGACGTTGCAGGTTCCTATGTAGATCCTGAAAGAATTTATGTAACACATTCTGGTTATAGAGACGATGATAATCTAGACAGGATAAATCGTTCTGATGATGGTGGACAGACCTGGGTTGATATTTCAGGTGACCTTCCAGAAGTAGCCATCAATGAGTTGTTGATTATGCCTGCTACTGCAGACTCCATTATGTTTGTCGCTACCGATGCTGGTGTTTATGGCACTACGGATGCAGCCAACACGTGGGAAAGATTAGGTACAAACATGACCATCATACCAGTCTATGATTTAGTTTATAATGAGTATAAGAATGAACTGGTAGCCGCTACGTTTGGTAGATCTATCCAATCCTATGACTTGACTGGTATTCTCAATCCTGCGGATGTAGAAGTATCTGTACTCACTCCAGACAATGAGGCCATCGAAAAATTAAAAGTATTTCCTAATCCTGCAGTCAATAGTATCAACATTCAATACACCAATATAGAACCCAATCGTACTTCTGATATTGCCATTGTTTCTGCAGATGGTCGATTAATAAAAATAATTGAAAAGGTAGCGGATAGTAATGTCTCACAAAATGTGGATATCAGTAATCTTGCGCCTGGCAATTACTTTGTGAAAGTAAAAGTGAGCCATTCTGTTTTGAGTGCTGGATTTGTAAAAATGTAGAAATAGAATTGAATAATATAAATGCGCTATCCTTAATAGAAATGGTTTGGTTGCTAATGGCAAATTTTCATACCTTGTTATGGTGAATTTCTTTTAGGGAACCTCTATTTACTCGAAGAAAACAGAACAAATTCGTAAATTGTGAAATGC
>CAYZUW010000207.1:0-7721 GCA_964481325.1 uncultured Saprospiraceae bacterium | reverse complement strand
GTATTATGCCTTCCTTTGATTATCCTATTGGTTCGAATATAACCATGGTACCTGGAAATTATGGATGTATACCTAGACCTTCGAGTCCCAATAATCTAAATGGATATTTTTATTCTGAAATAAGTAGCTCAGGTGATGTGATTTTAGATTTTACAAGCCAAAATGCTTTAAACGTAGTAGCTTGGGGGCCATTTCCTAGCTTAGCAGCCGCTTCTAATATCTGTGGTAATTTTCCTACTCCGTTTTCTTGTGATGTCAATAGTAATTATTCATCATCATCTACAACGATCACCATAAATGGTCAAGTAGGAGAATTTTTCCTGATATATGTTGAAGGTTTAGCGCCTCCAGGATTTACTGGACAGTTTTCAGTAAGTCAAATTGCTGCAGGATCTCCTAATTCTGGTGCTTTAGCCTGTAACGGATTCAATAATGTAACTATTGATTGTCCTCCAGCTATAAGCCTCTCTGATTGTAACGATACTATTCCTGCACCCATTATGTCTGCTTTTGACTTAGTCAATGCAGGGGGAAATCTAGACGGACTTTGCACTGATAGAATTGCGCTCACCGTGCAGGAAACAGATAATGGAGGACTTGGCTGTCCTGGAGATCAGCGTATTGTCGAAAGAAGATACTTTGTACAGGATCAATGCGGTAATATCGGCTCATGTATTCAGCAGATTACCTTCCCTATAATACAAGGACCATTAGAATTATTTTGCCCACCAAGTGATGCACCAAGTCAATTAGTGACCTGCCTTGATGACCTAGTAGTAAATGTCCAAGATATTGTAGCCATAGACGGTTGTGGTATAGAATTATCATTTGATATTGGTGAGCCTGTGATTAATGATGCTTCACTAGGCATAGAATGCGACCTTACTTGTCTGCATTTTCCTATTACAGTGACTGACGAATGTGGTAGAGTAGGGGAGTGTACACTGTCCTTTACGGTATTCGGAAACAAACCAGAATTTGTAAATGATATTGATGATACTGGATTAGAATGCAGACTACCTCCCTTGAATGTAGATTGTGAGGATAATATAAATAGTGCTATCGGAAATTGGCTAGATACATTAAGTGTTTTTAGTACCTGTGGCAACAGAACTGATTTGACTACCACTTTTAATCAAAACAACTTTGTTAATGTTTGCGATGGCGATATCGCACAAACACAAGAAATTACAGTAACCGCGAGAGATGCTTGTGGTAGAATAAATACATGTACTGGTACAATTAATATTATAAAAACAGAAGCTCCTAGAATAGTTTCTGAGGCAAGTGATAAATGGGTGAGTTGTACTCAAAATGTAGACTCGATCTTTCAAGCTTATCTTGCAGATAATGGAGGAGCACTTGCAATAGACTTTTGTACTGCGACTACATTTACTACAAATCCTGCAGATCCCCAAGTATTTATTTCTTGCGATGATGAACCAGGATTATCTATCGAATTTATCGCTTCTGATATCTGTGGCAATACAGCCATTACAGTAGGTGTATTCAAAGTGATGAACGATGCAGATATAGAATTGAGTACACCAGCGGCTGATGTTACTGTCGATTGTGGGGACGATAATGCTAGTGCTTTTATGGACTTTATCAATAATCAGAGTGGAGCGCAAGTCATAGCTTGTGGTGACATAGTTTTTACGACTACGCCTGAGAATCCAATGCTTCCATCTATCGACGGTAATTGTAATGAGGCGAGCACCACAGTGACCTTTACAGCTACGGATGAATGTGGTCAACAAATAAGTACTACCGCAACTTTTACCATAGAGGATAATTCAGCTCCTATCATTTCAGGTGGAATGGGTTTGGATTTAATCTGTGGGATGGATACAGAAATGACTATAAATGATTGGTTGACGAACAATGGTGCACTAATGGTCTCTGATGAATGTTCAAACGTGACGATAACAAATGATTTCCAAGCATTAGATTTTGACAATGTTTGTCATGACGAACCTATCATAGTAACCTTTACGGCAACAGATGCTTGCGGTAACGTAAGCACACAAACTTTAGAAATAAATATAACGGATACTACTCCTCCGGTTTTCACTTTTATACCTACATCCACAGATGAAGATCCTATCGCTGAAGATGAATGTAGCGATGTGGCGATTACTTTTACCGATGAAGTCAATGGTGGTCAGATTATCAGGACTTATACAGCTACTGATGTATGTGTTAATAGCACTTCGATTACTGTTACTTTTGGAGAGATAGACAATGTACCTCCCGTGATTACATTCATACCATCTGAAGTGGGATGCGATGGCGTACTTAATCCAGATGATATTATAGCTACAGATGACAACGGTCCCGTAAGCATAACAGTAGAACTAATTTCACACACGGGTTCTTGCGATGTGGGTTATGTTTTTGTGCACGAAGTTACCGCTACTGATGAAGCTGGCAACGTAACTACTGAAACAGTTACTTTTGATGTGCCTGCAGATAATGAGCCTCCTGTTATTACAAACGTTCCTAACAATCTTACTTTCACTTGTTCAGAAGAGGAGATTATACCATTCCCTACAGTTACAGATAACTGTGAAGTTGTTTCCCTTACTTGCACAGAAACTCTGAATGATAGCGCTGTTAGAGATGATTGCAACAATGGATTTGGCTTTGATATTACAAAGACATGGACGGCTACAGATGCATGTGGTAATACTGCGACCGCTATTACTTTAGCTTGGGTAGTTCCTGACGATTATACAGGTCCTAGATTTGAGTTTGTTCCTCAAAATAGAGTGATGGAATGTGGAGATACTACTTCTTTTGGAGAAGCAATCTGTACCACTGCATGTGGAAATGTAGAGCTTACTTTTGAAGA
Source organism: uncultured Saprospiraceae bacterium (assembly GCA_964481325.1). Classification (GTDB taxonomy): domain Bacteria; phylum Bacteroidota; class Bacteroidia; order Chitinophagales; family Saprospiraceae; genus JALZVN01. Next base: position 4,867 of record CAYZUW010000207.1, on the reverse strand, counting down.
TGAATTCATACAAGCAGATTGTACGCAAGATGGACAAATGATTAGAACATGGACAGGTCTTGATAATTGTGGAAACATAGCTATTGCGCAACAAGTAATTACTATTCCTGCAGACACAGAAGCACCTGTATTTACTTTTATACCTGAGTCTGCAACGATTGATAATATCGAAGACTTGGTTTTTGGAACACCAACCTGCGTTGATAATTGTGCATCGATAAATCACCTAGATATTGATTTTGTTGATTCCTCTCTTGACGGAGGATGTGGATTTGTGAGGACATGGACAGTTTCTGATTTATGTGGCAACGCGGCACAAGCAAGCCAGACTTTCACCATTAATGATGATGAGGCGCCTACCATTGATACTAACACGGATTTAATTGAGCAAAATTGTGGCTTCACATCAGAATTTACTAATCCTAACATCTTTGATAATATGGGAGAAGTTGATGTCGTCGTTACAGATAATCAATTGGCTGACAATTGCACAGGCTTACCTGAATTTACTCGAACATGGACGGCTACAGATATATGTGGTAACGTGAGTACGTTTACGCAGACCTTAAGAACAGTAGATACAGAGGCTCCAATATTTGAGGCTTTAGAATCGGAAAAAGTAATCAGTTGTAATGATGCCTTTGTCTTCGACCAAGCAATAGTAAATGATGAGTGCACCCATATTGAAAGCCTTACTTTCGAAGATGAAATATTAACGCAGGAGTCATGCTCGGGTTGTACTGATATTACGCGTAGAACCTGGACGGCGATTGACGCTTGCGGCAATGCTGCTCAAGCGATTCAGACCCTTATCGTTAGAGATCAGATAGCACCGTCATTAACACTTTCTACAGACGAGGAAATAGAAATTCCTTGTGGAGAAGAATTGAATATAGTAGACCCTATAGCTACCGATGACTGTAGCCAAGTGGCGCTTACATTTACTGATACTGCATTAGAGAATGAGTGTACTGGTAAGTTAAGTTTTACACGTACTTGGATTGCAGTAGATGCGGTAGGTAACCAAAGTCAAATCTCTCAATCTTTCATATTCCTTGATCAAGATGCTCCAGAATTTACAGATGTGCCTAGCAATATTGTGTTATCATGTAATGATTCCTTTGAGTTCATTGCACCCGAAGCAACAGATGCTTGCTCTGGATTGATTTCTATGACCCACACGGACGAATTTTTGACTACGGATTGTAGAGAGAACATGAAAGCTATTAGAACTTGGACAGCTACTGATGTATGTGGCAATCCGGCTTCATTCTCTCAAACTATCGAAGTAGTCGATAATGTAGCACCTGTCTTTAATACAGCACCTGCAGATTTAATCTTGGCTTGTGGTGAAGAGGTACCTGCTTCTAATTCTGTTATTGTTACAGCCCTTGATGATTGTTCGCAGAATGTTTATATATCTTTTGAAGAGTCATTCGTAGATGGAGATAATTGCGCTGAAAGCACAACGCTAGTTAGAACCTGGACAGCTACAGATAATTGTGGAAATATGGCAACTCACTCACAGCAAATTGAGATGGCATTAGATAATGAAGCGCCAACATTAGAAAATCCATTAACTCCTGAATTAGTGGTTTCTTGCGGTGAAGAAATTGAATTCGATATACTAAACTTTTTAGACAATTGTTCTGAAGTAGAAGTTGCCTTTAGTGATGATAGTGTGCTGACAGATGCTTGTGAACAGAGGCATGTAAGAACTTGGGTCGCAAATGATGCCTGCGGTAATGTTCTCTATGCAATACAAACAATTTTAGTTGTAGATGATGAAGCACCTGAATTTGTAGGTGCTTTAGAAAATGTAGAGATGACTTACGATGAGTTTTTAGTTTGGGAAGCGCCTACTCAGTTAGAAGCTACAGATAATTGTTCAGAGCTTACGCAAGTATTGACAAGCGACGAAAACCAAGATTGTGAAAATTATTTTATAACATATACTTATGACTTGACGGATGCTTGCGGAAACAATACGCAAACTTCTTTTGACGTCTTAGTATCAGATGCTACACCTAGCTACACTTTGAGCACAGCTGCCGATATTGTTTGTGGTGAAGTTTTGACGATCGATGTGTTAGAAATTAATTCGCAAAACTTGGATTTAGACTGGAACCTAAATGATGCAACAGGAACATGGGAAATCGTAAACATCGGAGATGGAAATATTGAGATTCTTGCTGGCGAAGAAACGGCTGAATTAAGTTTGACAGTTGAGAATCAATTTGGATGTGCTATGACCCAAACTCAGATGCTCGAATGCAGTTTTGTAAGTAGTGTTCAAGACTTAATTGCGGTGAGTGTAATTAATCTTTCACCAAATCCAGTAAGTCAAATGCTAAACATCAAATTTGAAAGTAACGAATCGCTTTCAGCGGATATCATCGTATACGATTTATTAGGAAGAACCATCTATCAAAGTAGTGAGAAGATAACCGTTGGTCAAAACCAATTGAATATAAACGCTACGAATTTTGAAAACGGAACCTATCTTTTAGAGATTGCAACAGAGCAAGGATCTAAGGTAGAGAAGTTTATGAAGTTTTAATATTTGGGCGATCTCTAACCTAAAAAAGCCCAATCAATATTCTCTATCGAGAATTATTGATTGGGCTTTTTTAGTCTAGAGCCAGGCTATGCAGGACGCCGCTTCGCTTTGGTGCTGCGCACATCCTACTACACATGACATTCCGCTGCGCTCCAGTCATGAGCAGCAGAATTCCTTTCTATCCTTATCGCATTTCATAGATTGAGATTATGGTTTTTAATTAGGATTTTTCTAGCTATGCAATTTGTCATGATTTTGAAAAAAAATCACGCCAAATTGGATCTTGCCTAAATCTATGCACTGGGATTACATCCAGTGCTATCAAAATATCGCTACGCTGTAGCTTTTGTTTTTTGCATACCTAAGAACACGCAAGAAAAGCATTGAACATTGACGGATTCAACATCGATAATTGAGTCTATCCTTATCGCAAAAAAAAATCTAGAATTTATTATAGAAGTAATTCATAGACTCTCTTGAATAATCACTTATTTTCTTGGAAAGCGCATTTTATAATCCACGCCCACTTTACCTTTTTTGATGAATTCTAGTTTGCGTTTGATCAAACGCTTTTTGATAGGTTTTAACTTTTCCGTAAAAAGAATGCCTTCTATATGATCGTACTCATGCTGGATGACTCTGGCATCGATACCATTAAAAGTTTCCGTATAGGTTTTGAAGTTTTCGTCTTGATATTGAATTGTAATTTGTTCAGGTCTACTCACATCACCACGTACATCGGGAATGCTCAGACAACCTTCTTCATACTCCCATGGTTTACCCTGCTCATCTAATACTTGGGGATTTATAAAAGCCTTTTTAAATCCCGTAGGATTTTTTTCATCCTCTTCATTAAGTTGCAAAGTGTCAATCAAAAACAATCTTATGGACATACCTATTTGTGGTGCTGCAAGACCAACTCCTTTGGCATTGTACATGGTTTCCCACATATTTTCCAATAGAATATCTAAGTCGGGATAATCTTTATCAATGGGGGCTGCCTTTTTTTTGAGGACTGACTGGCCAAAGGCGTATATAGGTAAAATCATTTCTAAGGAATGTTGAATTAATAAATTTCGTTTTTATGCGCAGTTATTTTTTCTTTAAACAAGGCGAAAAAAGTAGGGATAGCTTTAGCTATCGCGAGGCTTTTCAACGCAGTATAAAGGAAAAAGAACAAGCGGAGAAATGGAAATTTTATTATTTCAACATTTCTATGTATAATGTTTTTTTTCTATGTATTGCTGGAGGATTATCACCGCGGCTATTTTATCCACTAACGATTTATCCCTGCGCTTTTTCTTGTTGATGCCACTTTGTATGATAGTCCGCTTTGCTTCTCTTGAAGTATATCTTTCGTCCTGCAAAGTTACTTTTATACTGGGATATTTATCTTTGAATTGACCAATAAATGTGTGCACACGGGGTAAGTTTTCAGAAGCCTCACCATTTTCTAATAATGGTTCTCCAATAACTATTTCCTCCACTACTTCTTGTTCAAAATAAGAAGCTAGAAAATCAAAAAGCAGTTTAGTATCCACCGCATCCAAACCAGTGGCAATCATCTGTAAGGGATCACTCACTGCAATGCCCGTCCTCTTCTTTCCGTAATCAATGGCCATAATTCGCCCCATATTCGATGCAATTATTTATTTCCGTCCAAAATCTGCAGGAATTTCTCCCCATTCCTTGGTCTCCCACTTTAATATAGGATTTTCAAACGTGTTATTCCTCAACCATGCTTCGGCTCTTCCAATAACTTCATAGAGCTTTTTGGTTTTTGTATTTCTCACCAGTTTCGTGTTGCATTTTTTTCTCTTCACCCAATTAATAGCATGCTTTGAGTCGGAATAAATAGGTTGTTTACTATTTAGCTTTTGCAAATAAGCAAGCCCATGTACGATGGCTAAAAATTCACCAATATTATTCGTCCCAGTTGGAAATTTTTGAATAAATAGTTGTAATCCGGATTCCGTTTCTACACCCCTATACTCCATAGGGCCAGGATTTCCACTACATGCTGCGTCCACTGCAATAGTATCAAAATCGATATTTGCACGAGCCTCCTCCGTAATGATAGGCTTTTTAGATTCAGTACCAGACGCCATATAGTTGACATAGGAACCATTATATGCTTCTTGTGCTGCTTCTAGGCTAGTAAAAGACTTGTATTTAGCAGCTGGATAACCTTTTACTTGTAAAAGACAATCTGCCCAAGAAGTGTATATCCCAGGTTTATTACCTTGCCACACTACATAATATTTCTTTTTACTGGCCATATCTTCGAAAATATAGCAAATAAAATAT
>CAYZUW010000206.1:0-7804 GCA_964481325.1 uncultured Saprospiraceae bacterium | reverse complement strand
CCTTTATTAGAGGCTTGCAATACTAGTTTTCAAGTGCATCTCCAGGTAGCGCCTGATGAATTTGTGCAGATGTATAATATCGCACAAACCCTTGCCGCTCCAGTGATGGCGATTGCAGCCAATTCACCCATCGTATTTGGGAGAAGACTCTGGCATGAATCCAGGATAGCGCTATTTCAGCAAGCCTTAGACACACGTACCTCTTCTTATCACATGAGAGAGCAAAGCCCAAGGGTAAGTTTTGGAAACGGCTGGCTCAAAGACTCCATTTTAGAGATTTACCAAGAAGATATTTCTAGATTTAGAGTATTGATCGCGGGCGACGTAGAAGAAGATTCTCTAGCTTGCATTCAAGATAATGAAGTACCCAAATTACGTGCACTACAAGTACACAATTCAACCGTCTATAGATGGAACCGCCCTTGCTATGGCATCAGCCCAAATGGTAAGCCCCATTTGAGAATAGAGAACAGAGTGCTCCCTGCTGGACCAACTGTTCTGGACGAAGTAGCTAATGCCGCATTTTGGCTAGGCTGCATGGTGGGTCTTGCAGATGAAGTAAAAGACGTAAGAAAGAAGATTTCTTGGGAAGACGTAAGAGATAATTTTGGCAAAGCTGCCAAATTCGGAATAGATTCCAAATTCACCTGGTTCAATGATGAAAAGATATCTGCTGTAGATCTAGCACAAGTACTTATTCCTATTGCGCGTAAAGGATTGAAGGCACGTAAAGTAGACGTGAGTGATATTGATCGCTATTTAAATGTAATTGAAGAACGAGCAAAATTGCATACCAATGGAGCAAGATGGCAACTTCGCGCCTATACCAAGCTCATTGGCGAAACTTCAAGAGACGAGGCACTTTCTTGCTTGACAGCATCTATTATCAAAAATCAAGAACTAGAGTTACCCGTACACAAGTGGAAGCTGCCAGAGTTATCAGACCTAAAATCCTACAATCCATCCAAAATGTTGGTGGAGGAGTTTATGTATACGGATTTATTTACTACCCGTAAAGATGATATCCTAGATCTCGTGTCTGATATGATGGAATGGAAGAAAATAAATTATGCTCCGGTAGAAAATAAAAAAGGAGAACTCATAGGGCTAATTACTTCCAGACAGGTATTGAATTATTTTAATGGAGCTAAATCAAAAAATAAAAAGAGAATCCCTTTAGTAGAGGATATCATGACCAAGGACCCCGTAACGACCACCCCAGATTCTACCATCATTGACGCTATGAAGCTGATGAAAGATAAAAAACTAGGCTGCCTACCTGTCGTAAAAGGAGAAGAATTAGTTGGCATTATCACCGAGATGGATTTTATCCGAATTTCCAATCGCTTGATGGAACGCGCATTGGCCAACGGAACAGAAAAGAAAAAAAAGAAGAATAAAAAGAATAAGAAAAAATCAAAGTCTAAAAAGAAGAAAGCTAAATCTAAAAGCTAAGTAATATTTTGAGTTTGATAGAGGTGCCTTCAAGTAAACACCGTATCTCCATCCCCATACTGAAAAATATTATTCTTACTTGTTTCCCAATTTGGGATACCCTCATATGCCATAAACAACTGTGTTGTTTCTTTCTTAAAAAGATGCCCCGTTTTCAACTTGTTCATCTCCACTATAAGTCCTTGTTGAAAAATGCTCAAAGTCTTTGGTTCTTTATCCTTTATTATGGATAGAATAGCCCTTGCTACATTAGCCAATGCTTGATCAGTAGACCAAATATAATGCACTGTAAAATGACTTTGCTTATTTTTCAACAGCACAATAGCAGACGTTTTTCCCGTCTCTTCTATTTTGATAAAGTAGTTTTTGTAGGTAGGATATTGTGTAGAGAAATGATATCTAGTAGTATATGGATTCTGAGCAGAAGATTCTATTACCCACGGATAATCGACCAACCAATTCATTTCAGTCTTTCTTCTTTTGGACAAATTTTCTTGGTCAAATTGTTTTATGAATGCCTCCTCTTCATCTGATAGTCTTTCTATTATTTTATAATCGACCGCTACATCCTTTGCTTTTCTAGTTAGTCCCGTAAGAGAATTTATGATAAAATCTACAGGTTTAATGAGGAAAGTAAATTTGCCTAATACCGGTTTCTTGATAGGCAAAATGGTAGCTAGCTCTGAAGTGAAGTAATACCTAGTGCCTTTATTTTTGTACATGATGCGACATCCATCTATATTAGAATACAAGGATAATGAAGCCGGTGAAGCATTTACAAATGCGATTTTATACTTCCATTCTTCCAATGCTAGATTAGTCAACTGTTTACCATAACCCTTTCCTCTGTGACTAGGGTCTACCCATAGACAGGAATACCAGGCCATCTTCAGCACCTTTTCTTTATGATACAGTGTGCCAGGGACGATAAGTCGATAGGCTACAAGCTTTTCCTCCGAAGAAAGAATACACCACAGTACTCTATCAGATGGCTCCGCCCTTGGATTATGATGCTGAGCTTGGGCACGTAATGGACCAATAGGCACCTGCCCCGTCCCTTGAAAATATTTTTCATCCAGGACAGTAGGTAGTTCCGCAACCGTATATGAAATCACCTTCATGCTCTGCTGATTTTGTGTTTGCCAATTATACGTGTCAGCCAATAATACAGGTAGGTATTCTTGATTATTGCAGCAGCATCAGCTTTTTCTTTCTCCATCGGGATGCGCTGATAGTGTTGTGTAGCGGTATCTAATTTTAACCCAGCAGTTCCAAAACTAATATCAACAGCATTGCTCAATTTTTGCAATTCCTCATTTTGCAAACCCGCATCTGTAAACGGAAACGCAAACGCACGAAGATCAATTCCAAAGCGCGATTGAATATCTTTCATACTTCTTGATATTTCTTCCAGCATATTTTGCTTATTGCCCTGTACGAGTTGATGATCAAAACTATGCGCCCCAAAGGCTACCCCTAATTTTTGCATCTCCTCGATTTGCGCTGTACCCAAGTAGGGCTTTTCGGTCTGTAAAAAATGCCCAAAATCAAGACCTATATCAAAAGCAATTTCGTCAATGACATTGCTGTCTGCATATTTCATCTCCCTTAGCCAAGCATAAATCGTATGGGGCGGCTGATATTTCTCAAGCTTATTTTTTAAAGATACATCACTTTTCAATTTACTAATAATCAATGCCACCTTATACCGATAAAACAAATGCTTATTGTCAATAAAATCATTATTCAGATATACAGAGGCATCTACATCATACTTTCGCAAGATAGGTAAGGCCTCATCGTACACAGACCGCAATCCATCATCAAAAGTAATGTGAAATGAAGGTCGCTCAAATTTCCCTTCTTGTTGGTAGATTTGAGACAGGCTAACGGATTCAAAGTGGGCTGTCAAAAATTGGATATCCTTTTCAAATGTAGCAGCGCTCCTACTTGGATACAAGGGGTCGATGAAAGGAATCTCTTTCCCATCATTGATTCCATGATAGAGCAAGATGATCAGATTCTGTCCCGTTTTAGAGATCAACTGTTCCATTGAAAAGAGAGAAGAAAAAGATGTTAGCCAATTTGGCGCCATAAAATAATTTGATTTCTTGTATCCTCAGCAGGGCGTCACATTTATATCCCCAGCGAGCCTGTTCCAATTTTCTCGGAAGGCGACACATTTGTACCCTATATCTTCACCGCTACCGTTAAACCATCCCGAATAGGCAAAGTAATATTTTCCACCCGCTTATCATCCCGCACCTTTTTATTAAACGCATCAATGATAGAAGTATCATTGTCCTTCTTACTATCCACCACCTTACCGCTCCATAACACATTGTCCGCTAGTATGATTCCATTTGGATTCAAGCGATCTATGATGAGGTCATAGTAAGCTGCATAATCCCGTTTACCCGCGTCTATAAAAACCATGTCAAAACTAGCCTCTAGTTGCGGTATTATTTCCAAGGCGTCTCCTACATGTGTTATGATTTTATCCTCTAACTCAGCCTCCGCAATAAATTTTTGAATGATGACTTGCAATTCGCGATTCGCTTCTATGGTGTGCAGTACACAACCTTCACCAAGCGCCATACCGATACATATACTAGAGTATCCCGTAAACGTTCCAATCTCTAAAACCGTTTTTGGACGAGCCATGCGCACTAGCAATTCCAGTAGCTTACCTTGATAAGCGCCCGATGCCATTTGCGGGGCCAAGGTTTTTAGATGCGTCTCACGCTCTAATCGATGCAGCACGGGGCTAATAGGACTAGTATGTTCCTCGCAGTATTTATTTATCTTTTTCAGGGAAAAATTCATTTTATTCTTTTTACTATTTCTGAATGCAAAGCACCTCTAAGTCTTTCATGCTTCCAGAAAAAACATTCAAATCCACATCCCCTTCGATGCCTTGCACGCGACCTCGATTTCCATATTGCCAAAAAGTCCAGTCCACTCCATCGTGGAGTAGGGGAGTCTCCTTATTATATCTCGCGATCCATATCGGATAATCCACAAAAGTATTGGCGATGTATCGCTCATACAATTTGAGATTGGTATATAAGATGGGACGAATCTCATAGTGGTCCTGCATCAGCAAGCACAGTTCCTTCAAAGAAGATTTTATTTGCTGTTCGTTCAAGTTGCCCGTAGCTTCAAAATCTATCACAGGAGGTAGATCGCCTGACTCCAATACCACCTGATCCGTAAAATTGCGAAACTGAATTTGAGCAGATATCGAAGGCCTATAAAAGTGATAAGCTCCCCGCATTATGTTTTTCTTGCTCAGCGCCTCCCAGTTGCGGTGAAACAAACTGTCCACATGCTCCTCACCTTCCGTCGCTTTCACAAATACAAACTGAATGTCAGAGGCCTCTATCGCAGACCAATCCACTTTATGCTGATATCGAGATATATCTATTCCATGCACCGCATAGCCCTCTTTCCGCTCTGTGATTCCCTTACAAGAAAAACATACCGAATACAATAGTATAGCCCATATTATCTTATCTAGCAAACGCATAGTGTATCAAATCATATACCCCATAAAAACCGAACAAGGACAAAATAGGTAGCAACATTGCCCCAACCCACTTTTATTAGAGTACGAATCCCTTTCGCAACTTGTTTTGTATACGAAAGTAGGCACAATCTACTCAAAACAGTATCTTCGGCAAATAAATTTATTGATTTATATGTCAGGTATCAGAAGCCAATTTTTACAACACTTAGCCCCTACCAGCCCATTTCCGTTGATGTTAGAGATCGTAGACGCCGAGGGTGTTTTTCTCATCGGACACGAAGGCAAGCGCTATTTGGATTTTATAGCCGGTATATCGGTGAGCTCCTTGGGGCACTCCTACCCAGCAGTTGTAGAAGCAGTGCAGAAGCAAGCAGCTACCTTTATGCATACCATGGTGTATGGTGAGTACGTCTTGTCCCCGCAGGTAGCCCTGGCGAGCCTATTGATCGACCAGTTGCCCGACAACCTAGATTCGGTATACCTAGTCAATAGCGGAACCGAAGCGACAGAGGGAGCGATGAAGTTAGCCAAGCGTGTCACAGGGCGCAGAGAGATTATCTCCTGCTACAAAGCCTATCACGGCAGTTCTCAAGGCGCGCTGAGTCTTATGAGTGACGACACCTTCACGGCACCATTTCGCCCACTACTCCCCAATGTCAACCATATAGAATTCAACGATACCCAAGACCTTTCGAAGATCACAGACAAAACCGCCTGCGTGATAGTAGAACCCGTGCAAGCAGAGTGGGGTGTGCGGCCTCCAGCAGGAGACTACCTTCAGCACTTGCGAGCGCGATGCACAGAGACGGGCACCCTACTTATATTCGACGAGATTCAGACGGGCTATGGCCGCACAGGCTCTCTCTTCGCTTTCCAAAAATACGGCGTCACCCCCGATATATTATTACTGGCCAAAGGCATGGGCGGAGGTATGCCGATAGGTGCATTTGTTTCTTCCTCGACGCACATGCGTACATTTACGGAGCACCCCATATTGGGCCACATCACCACCTTTGGTGGCCATCCCGTTTCTTGCGCGGCAGCCCTAGCGACCCTACAGACCTTCCTGAGCAAAGACTATATTGCACAAGTACAGACCAAAGAAAACTACATCAAAACGCGCCTCCAGCATCCCCTCATACAAGACATCCGTTCCTCCGGCTTACTCATGGCGGTACAGTTGGACAGCTTCGACACCGTACAGCGAGTCATCCATCATTGCTTGGAAGACGGCCTCATCGTAGACTGGTTCCTATTCAACGACAGCTGCATCCGTATCGCACCACCGCTCATCATCACGCTAGAAGAGATAGACCAAGCCTGCGACATATTATTATCCGCATTGGACAAGGTGAAAGATAAGGGGCAGAATAAGTAGGGCGATCCCCCGCTTTGCCTGCCCAACTCATCCACCCGCCAGCGTGGTCGGGCCCCTCCGGACTCGCAGGTCTGCTCGGTGCTGCGCACTGCCCACTCCGTGTGCATCCTACATACCCCTATCGCAAAAAAAAAGAATGAATATTTTATTTATCGGAACAAGAAAAAATAGCTTGGGGGTATCTTGGATTTTTTGGATGCTTCTATAGAGCACACTTAGGAACAAGTAGAAAAGTCTTATACCATTTGCATTTGAGGATGTCTGGTTAGATTTTGAATAGAATTTTTTCAGCTCAAGATGACCGATTGTTACGACCTCTCCCATGCTAGACACGGAGAGCCATTTAGGCCCAGATGGCCTATACTCATCAGAAAGTAGTTTGGGGATTTTCTATTATTTATTTTGCCTTTTATCTGCGTTAAAATACTCCTTGATGCTAATGCATCAACTCCGTTTTTCGCCTTGGTAACAACCAAAATAAAGTTGTATAAATTGTCCCAAACCAATTTCCGTTGAGTATAAATAGGAAGGGAACTGGAGCAAGCCTGCGACAGATAGTACAAAATAACCTAATTAGAATAATAACGAATCGGCTTTTTTGCTGGGTATGGCAGTAAATTGTAATATGTAGAAAATCAATTATTTGTTAATTTTTATGTTCTTTTTTTTGGCTATTTTGCTACACGAAAAAGTGTGTTTTTCTTTATTTAATATCCCATCTCCTTTTATGCAAATGTAGCGAGGGCCTGATTGTCGAATATATATTAGCGCACAAAATGGTGTTAAAAGAATGCACGTTATCCACCATCCTGAGCGCAGAGGTACAGCTTGTGGGGTACAGCAAAATATAGAACTGCCTGCTTTTAACTTTAATACTATACCCAACTTTCCCAACTACCGCTTAGGTACAGGACCCGTATGCGACAGCACCAAGGTTTTTCCTCCCGGCTTGCTCACTGCGGAGGAGGAAGCCAATATGGCTTTGGTGCAAAAGGGGTTGCATGTCCATCTGTATCCCAATCCCAGCGATGGGGATATCTTTATAGATATAGATCAGGCTTTGGGGCCAGATACAGAGTTTCGCGTATATGACTTGCAAGGCAAAGAGCATTTTATACAAGCGATGAGCGGCGATATAGGCAGTACCCAGATTAGCCTGCCCAACCTAGTTGGAGGGATGTATATCTATGCTATTTATAGTGCAGGGAGATTGGTGCATTCTGATAAGATTGTTTTGAGATAGTTGAAAATTGAGAGTAGAATTCAGTTGAAAGCTAAAGGTGTTTTAGTCATCCTACAACTTATCGAAGACAATCAACTCAAGTCCGTGTTCAAGTTTTTGAAACAATGAGGAAGAGAATTATGAGTTATGAATGCTGTGCTGGCGAGTGCCATCAGAAATAATGATAAATGGTGAATTGTGAATTATGAATGCAGTGCTG
>CAYZUW010000205.1:0-7804 GCA_964481325.1 uncultured Saprospiraceae bacterium | reverse complement strand
GAATCCAGGAAAAAACATAAATAAGAGCATGATTGCCGAAAGTACATTGGTATTGTATTTTAAAACGGAGGGTCTATAAAATACATACTTATTGCAAATCGAGAAAAATATCATTACTGAACTAGCAGCAAAAATCAGTATAAAAAGATACCAATACGAAAATAAAGCAAATAGCCCAAGCCCGTAAAAAGGCAATAAAAAGAACTGGACATTGCACCAGGATCTATAAATTTTAGAGCGCAAGAATTGTTTCGGCGAATCGTAGTAGAATATCATTTCTTTGGGTTCAAAAAATTCTAGCGCAGATTGGAACAAAGCAATAAATATAAATGCGAAGACAAATATGGCAATAGGCGAAATCGCTGAAAATACTAAACAAATTAGGTAGAAAAATGAAAGCAGTAAACCATACTTCCTAAGGATATATTTCATTTCAAAATCTATCCACGGGATGTCCATTCTTAATGATGTACTTCGTTTAGCCGTACCATCTATAAAGGAGGCGATCGTTGACCATAGCAAAGCGACACAAATTCCTAGTCCTAGTACTCCTAAGGCCGCTGGCCATTTTTCTAAGAGTACAAATAGAATACTGAAAGGAATGGTAAACAAACCTACATCGATAAGGTAAATAAAAGGTAAGGACAGCTCTGTATGATTAAGAAAGCTATAGTCTGTTCGTTGAGCAAGTACTACTATCAACACAAAGGCGTATAGGAGAACGAGATGAAAATCCGTCAATAGGATAAGATTCTCCATTCCTTGCAACAATACTCCACTTAGTAAAAATAGAGGAAGTACAATATATAGTATACCCGTCCGCTGAATGTATCTGCCAACCTGATTACATCTAAAAAGTAGATACGAATAATTCATCTACAAGGTCTTTGTACTGATCTAAGCAATTAGAAATGAGTCCGTTCCGAAAAAATCTCAAGCTTTATATTTGAGATATCAAATTGCTAGCAATTCAATGCACCACAGACGGAAATAACTTGGCCAGATACGTAGGAACTCATATCCGAAGCTAGATATAAACAGGTATCGGCTATCTCTTCTCCTTTCCCTAATCTCTTCATTGGGATATTTGTAAGAAAATTATCTTTTGTCTTATCATCTAATTCTGCAGTCATTTCTGTTTCTATAAATCCAGGGGCAATCACATTGCAACGGATATTTCTAGAACCTACTTCTTTCGCAATAGATTTAGAGAACCCTATGATGCCTGCTTTAGAAGCTGCATAATTGGCTTGGCCTGCATTTCCAAATACACCCACAACTGAAGACATATTGATAATTGAACCAGACCTATTTTTCATCATTGGTCTCATTACTTGCTTGGTCAAATTGAACACAGACTTAAGATTCGTTTCAATAACCGCATCCCACTGATCTTCACTCATGCGAAGCATCAAATTATCCTTGGTGATTCCTGCGTTATTAATCAAGACATCAATTTGTCCATACTTTTCTATAACTGCTGCTACTAGGTCAGCGGCTTGATCAAAATTCCCTGCATCGGACTGGAATGCTGCTGTATCTGCCCCATCAGCGTTTAGCTCGGCCACAATAGCATCAGAGCGTTCTGATGAAGAGCGATAGGTGAAAGCTACTTTAGCACCTTGCTTGGCAAACTTTCGGACAATGGCCTCTCCGATTCCTCTAGATCCTCCAGTAACGAGAACTACTTTATTTTCTACATTGATCATAAGTGGTAAAATTGAATATTTGTAATTTACTAGTCTACTCCTAAGTCACTCAAAATGTCAAAATGGCTCTTTTGAAATCTCTTGGTTTCTAGAGTGGACTCAAGTGTGTATTAAAACGGTTGGCAAATTACAAAAATCTCGATAAAGGATAACATTTCTTTGCATGAGGGATGGAAGTGATACGAGGTGCTATGGAGTGGCTATGAAGGAATAGCTGACGACGGATGAGCGTGGAGCGAATACTAGTCAGCTATATCCTGAATGCTACTCTATAGTATTGAGTACAAACGTACAGCCCGGTCGCCGTGGGAAGGGAATGTGCGCTGTCAGCGACATGCCCAAATAATCCTTGATGTAATAATCCTGAAGGCTTTAAAAGCGAAAAAGGGCACTACTAAAAAGTAATGCCCTGTTTTCTACGAGTCGTCAAAATAGTTCGTTAATAGACTATGTTAATCTCGCCTTTAAAGTTGATTTTGTTTCCATTTCGGAACTCTATAAATGCAGAATAGACATAAACGCCTGGTTGCATATTCTTGCCTCTCCAAATACCATCCCAACCTTGTTCTGGTATATTTGGAAGAAAATTATTCTTTAGAAAAACTTGGTTTCCCCACTTGTCGAAGATTGCTAAGCTGGTAATTTCTGTCGCAGCGATGTCTGTATAAAGTGTAAAGAAATCATTGACGCCATCTCCGTTTGGCGAGAATGCATTTGGTGCAAACACTCTAGGATCATCCTCTACTTGTACGACTACATTATCTGTACCTACACATCCAGCTTCATTGGTTACAACCACTACATAGGTTGTCGTCTGTACGGGTTCTATCTCTCTAAAATCGATGTCTATAGGACCCGCTTGCCCGTTATCTGTCCACGCAATAGCGACCACATCTCCGGTAGTCTGAACAAATAATTCCGATTCTTCACCTAATCTAATTACTTGATCTGCGCCTAAGTCGGCGGTAACTTGCTCTGGCTCTGCAATTTGGAAAAGTGTATCCCACTCGCAGCCAATAACATCTTGCACTATCAGGGTATATTCTCCTGCTGGAAGATTATTATATGTATCAATATCTGTAAAATTGTCATCACTATTGATTGCATACAGGTAAGGAGCAGTTCCACCAATAACATTTTCTACATCTAAGACTCCGTCTCTTTCACCGTAACAGCTAGGTTCTGCCATAAACAATGATGCGCCTACCGGTCTAGCTTCATTCTCTTCAACTTCAACAAGCATTGTACTTTCGCATCCAGAATTGGTATTGGTAATTGTGAGCTCATATTGTCCTGCGCTGTCGACTTCAATAGCAGGTGTGTTTTGACCAGAAGAAATGCTCACTCCTGTCCAAGTGTAAGTGAAATCTGGACCAGTATCAGAGCCGGATGCGTCAATAGTCACTATGTCCGTAACACAATTCAACTCCTCTATCGTATCAATGTTTAAAGCTGGCAATATCCTATCTTCCTCTACCTGAATAGTAGCAGTCGCTTCACAACCGTTGAGTAAACTTTGAACTGCTAAAGTATATGTACCTATAGAATCTACAGTAACTGTAGGCGTGTTTTCTCCTGCAACGATGTTAGATGCAGTAGGCCCTGACCATGTATATGAAAATGAAGTATGACCTGCGTTGATAACAGATTCAACGTCTACCGTATTTTCCGTACAAGTCAACTTATCAAGTGGATTAAACTCAATTTCGGGTATATCTTGGTCTTGAAATACTGACACGCTTGCCTCGTCTGTGCAACCGTTAACTGTATTAGTGACCAACAAAGTGATATCTCCACCTTGCGTCAACAAAAATGCTTCGTCGTTAGAAATCACATCTTGATCAGAATTGGTCCAAGTGAAATCTAATGGTGAAGAACTAGTAGACATTGTCGCATTAATATCTATTTCTGGTTGAAAACAATCTATTCTGTCTTCATCGTTGGTGATAACCGCTACAGGCTTATCTATATCTTGAAAAACTTCTACAAAGAACTCTGCTGTACAGCCATTATCTACATTCTGAATTTCTACTGTGTAGATACCATCTTCGGCAACTGTCAAACCTGCTTCATTGCCCAACATCTGCCCCGTATTGTCAGACCATTGATAATTTGCATCCGTTTTAAAATTAGTAATAGTTGGAATTAAAGTCGTTTCTTCAGTGATACATGTAAGCAGTTCTGGCATTTGTATCACAGCCTCAGGGGCAACTTTGTCTTCGATAATATCTATAGAAGCAGTGCTCACACATCCATTAGATTGACTCAAGGCTTGGAGTACAACTGTCCCTATTTCAGTGGCTAGAAAAGTTTCCTCCGTTGACAACACGTTACCCATTTCATCCAACCAAGTAGGTGTTATTGGGCCGTTCTCAGAGGCATAGTTAACCTCTACGAAATTGTTAAAACAGTTGATTATTTCTGGATTTGTAACTTGAACTACTGGCTCCACTTTATCTTCAGGAACAAATATAGTAGCTGTATTGGTACAACCATTTTGTGTATCTGTTACAATCAATTCATAGTCTCCAGTCACGGTAGCAGTTGCTTCTTCCATATTGCTTATAGTTGTTCCTGTTGGATCTTTCCATTCATACGTTAATGAGCCATTGAAAGCTGTGGACTGATTGGCATTTAACATGGTAGAAGGATTTGCACAGGTAAGCACATTTGCGATTCCTGTATTTGGAGTTGGCTGATTTTGATCTACGGACACCGTAACAAAGGCTTCTGAAGAACAACTATTAGTCACGTTGGTCACCATTAATCTATACTCCCCTCCTGCATTGACATTAATCGTAGGCGTATTACCAACAATATCTCCATTAGCATCGAACCACGTGTGTATGATTTCATTTCCAGTGGAAGATCCTCCACCTCCAATCTGCACCTGCTGTACAGCGCAAGAAATCGTAGCCGGAATTCCTGAATCAGCATCTGGCAAAACTCTATTATCCATAATAGTAGCAGAAGACTCCCGCGTGCAACCAGTAGAAATTTCAGTAATAATTAAATCATATTGTCCAGGTATATCTGTGGTAAAATCTAAAGTCGTAGAAACACTATTGCCTGCTTGATCGAACCATTCGAAATTAAAATCATTGGGGTTACCAGGGACACTAGCTTCTAGGGTTGCCATTGAATTTACACAATCAATATCTCTATCTATTCCTGCATTACCTAATGGAGGCATTACAAATTCGTCAACTCTTACCAGTGTAGAATCTGAGCATCCGAAAGCGACGTCTGTAACAAGAAGCATGTAATTACCTGGTTGTGTAATATCCACATCAACACCTGTTGAAATCAAAGCTCCATTGTTATCAAACCATTGATAGTTGATGTCTGGGCCAGCTGTAGAACCACTGCTCGAAAGGGTAACAGTAGTAACATTACAAGTAAGGTCATCTGCATTGGCTACAATTGCCTCTGGCATATATGGGTCTTCAGTCACATTGACAACTGCAATGTCATCGCAGCCATTATTATTGTTGGTTATACTTAGCGTATAATCTCCGATCAAAGTGGTCGTAAATAAAGGGCTATTACTCACTACTGCTCCACTACCATCGGTCCATGTATAAGTAAATTCTGGACCAGTCGATGAGCTATTGCCTCCTAATGTTACTTCTCTCATAGAACAAGTCAACATAGTATTTGCTCCTGGATCTACAGTCGGCTTAGCGAAATCTTCTGAAACGTCGACAGAAGATGTATTCGTACAATTATTGTTGGTATTGGTAACTAATAAAGTATAGGTCCCCATTTCTGAAACAGATAAAGTTGGGTCTGTACCAATGACACCAGTACTATTAGTACTAGTCCATTCATACGTAAACTCACTTCCCGTACTTGTCCCAGATCCACCGATTATACTATTTGGTGAATTACAATCTAACATTAAAGGATTACCCGCTTCTGCAGTCGGTGCACTCGCATTTTGTATTACTTCGATTGGGAAAGTTTGGGTACATCCATTAGTGCCCATCACTTCTAAAATATACATTCCTCCTTCTGATACTATAGGGTCAGCAGCTGTAGAGGAAAATCCGTTAGGGCCTGTCCATGAATAGGTCACTCCAGTAGTTGTAGCATTTCCTACTAGGGTAGCTTCAGTAGTTGTACAATCTATCTCGTTACTTACTGATGGTGCTGCATCGGGTGCTAGCGTATCTGCCATTACTAACTCTGTAATAGTTGTACTACATCCAAGCGGTGATGTAACTACTAAAGTATACGTTCCTCCTTGATCAACAGTAATCTGTGCGGTATTGCCTAAGGGGCCTGATGGTCCTGTCCATGCAAATGTAGCACCTGCTGTCGTTGAAGAGGCGGTTAGCGGCGTATCCATATTCAAACAGTTGATGTCATTGTTTTTAGTAATATTAGCATCTGGATTACCACTTATAGAAACATTCACATTTGACTCTGCTGTACATCCATTTGGTGCAGTAACAGTAACCGCATAATTTCCTGCTTCGGTAGCGACAAAAAACTCATCAGTTGACGTAAACATAGCTGGTCCTACCCAACTATACATAAGTCCACTAACAGTCGAATTAGCTGTAATAGTCGTACTTGTGTTAAAACAATCTAAGTTGTTTGTAGATATAGCAGAAATATCTGGAGACACAGTATCTGTATCTACGAATACATCTCTAATGTAAACACATCCTGAATTAATATCTTCTATTTCTAAAGTGTAGGTACCTCCAGATTCTACTTCTATGCTACTATTTGTTGGAACCGAACCTGCACTAATTGCCCCATCTACGGTAGACCACGAATAGGTAAAAACTGCAGGGTCCATAAGATTTGGATCTAGTGTTACCGAAGAATTTGCACATGATATAGAATAAGTAGCCTGAAAGTTGAAAGTAGGTGCAGCTACATTTTCTGTAACTGTAACTGTAACTGTGTCGGTACAACAAGAAACAACATCGACAACAGTCAAGAGATAGTTCCCAATCGCATCTACAGTAGGCGTCAAAGTCGTTTCTCCTGAAACTACGTTTCCTCCATTCGAAGATGTCCATAAGTAATGAACATCTGCGCGTTGTGTACTAGCCGTACCATCTAACTGAATTTGATTTCCAATGCATAATTCTGAATCCTGTGCTTCTGCTTCTACATCTGGTAAAATACCTTGAATTACATTGATAGTAAAATCGCATATATCCCCTTCAAATCCGTCTATCATCAAATAGCAAATATCTCCAACAGCTGCCCCAGAAGAAATAACATTCAAAGGCAAATCAGCGCCAAAACTTGTACATAAGGAAACTGGATTAAAAGTATTACAATCATCCGTTAGAAATAATTGGGCTTGTAATCCTTTTGAATTGGCGCAATTTTCAGGAACAATATTTATGATTACCGGGATTTCATCGACTTCAAATTTAAAGAATTGGTCGTTTTCTACAATACCACAAAATCCATTTGGGGGTGGTCCAGGTGTATAACCTGCGTCGGAACCCACGTAGCCATCCAAATTACAGCTCATCAAGGGTGCATTAATACATTCATCCGCTCCTAAAGGCGCTGGTTGGCAAGTTTGTGCCTGTATACTTATTCCTATCCAAAAGAAAGAAACAAATACAGACAGTATTCTGTAAAGTGATAACATATTTTTCTCATTCAACTTTAAAAAAACAGTAGGAAACTATAATCTATTAACAGGATAAAAGTAGATGAGAATGAGATTCAAAATTGAGGAAAACAAAGGTCTTTGTGCCTTGCTAATTTTAAAATAGAGAAAAATTATTATTTTTATAACCTACTGTTAATGAGTTATTTATGGCATATATGAGTATTTTGACTAGCTCAAATTATGACAAAAAACTAGTCTCTAGTTACAAAGAAAATGGTAGGATAATAGAGTAGATATTATAGTAAAAACTATTTGTAGAATATTAGGAATAATGTTGCTAACAAAGAAAATGGTCATTAATCTTACGATTAATGACCATTTTTTAAAGATTATATAAATTTAATTATTTATCTAACCAGCGTTACATCACCTTCGAAGAAGATTTCTTCTCCATCGATAAACTCTACTAGTACGTGATATACAAACACTCCTGGATTCATTTCCT
>CAYZUW010000204.1:0-7838 GCA_964481325.1 uncultured Saprospiraceae bacterium | reverse complement strand
ATATGTATCTATGTTAAACTAGCAAGAAAATTGCTAAATGTCGATTCATCAATTCAATTATGGGATATTGAAATAATGAAAGTTGCGGTGGTTTTTCATTCAAAGCCCTAGTAGGAGGTCTTTAATGAATTTTCAAATGTGTCTGTTTTTCTAATCAATTTATTCTCAAAATAAATTGATTTTGTTATTTTTTGTCCTTAGCATTAAAGTGAAATAAAATTCTCGAATTTTTTATTTCGAACGGCTAATAATAAGTTTAAAGTACAATTTTTGTTATTCGCTAATTTTTTTCGAGAACTGAAAAATTAGTCAAAATTTAAAAATTATCTTTAAAAAAAATCTGACTTTTCAGATTAAAAACTTATTTGCTGCGATGAATAGATTCTATGAAAAATAACTTAAAATCTACATCAACCAATACGACCCTACTGTCGATATGGTTGTCAAGCGTTTTAACAGGAAAAAATATTTTTAGTTGATTTAGATAGTACCAAAGGTCAAATTTTAGACGCCAAAAACTTTCATAATTAACTGACAATCAATATGCATGAAGCATAGTAAGGATTTAAAATCAAAACAAAATTTGCAGTCAATTCTGTCTTAAGTAAGACAAAAAATTTTAAAATTAAATCGCGTCATTTATCAAAAAAAAAAAAATGAAATTGTTAGAAAAATAATACTTGAATCAAAGTCAAACTGCTGTGACACAAGTTGATGAAAAGTTTTTTTTGATGAGATAAAAATCAAATTTTACGCGACAGTTTAGCATTATTTAAATTGATTAAAATTTCGCTAACCTATTTTTTGCCACAAAATTTTTTCCACAAGACAAGTATTTACTTTCCATTTTTTCAAGGTATTCTAAAGGTTAGTCATCTTATAAAATCCCACTTCATAAATACCTATATTAATTGTTTGTCTTTTCATTCAACTCAATTCGTTACAACTAATCGTAAACACTTAGTTACTTGGACTACACATCAAGCGGAAAATGAAACTAAGCTTATCTATGTGACATATCAGGATTTATCTTGATTGAACCCATAGATAAACAATGGTGAGAGGTACTGTAGCAAAAGGCAGAAAGCGTAAATTACATTCTGCCAAGATGAACACAAGTATTCAAAATTTAAAGTATCAAATTGGCATAATAGCCCATCTGAGCTTAAAATATGACAGCAATGATCTCAAAGCATTGTAAATACTAGATTATTAATATTTCTCAATAGTCATTTGCTTTATGTACTTTGCATTAAGTTGGAGATGAAAAAGACCGAGATAAATAAATGAGAATAGCAATCATAGGTTCAGGAATTGCAGGAATAGCCTCAGCTATCAGAATGGCTTGCCGGGGTCACAAAGTAGATGTTTTTGAGGCTAATGATTACCCCGGTGGAAAATTAACGGAATTCAGGTTGGGAGATTATCGATTTGATGCGGGTCCGTCATTATTTACCATGCCTTCCTATGTAGAGACCTTATATTCCCTGGCAAATACACCTATCGAAAATCACTTTAGTTATAGACGTTTGGATGTAGTGTGTAATTACTTTTGGGAAGACGGTACAAAAGTACATGCCTATGCAGATCCCAAGAAATTTTCAAATGAACTCCATGAAAAATTAGGCGTTGAAAAAAATACTGTAAACCGAATACTAAAAGATAGTCAGCGTAAATATGATATCTGTGGTGAAATATTCTTAGAGAAGTCATTGCACAAGTTAAAAACATGGTTGCAACCTAAAATACTAAAGGGTATGCTACTCATACCTACACTAGATTTGTTTCGATCGATGCACAACACCAACAGTCGAATCACATCACACCCTAAACTTATCCAATTACTCAATAGGTATGCAACTTATAATGGCAGCAACCCCTATAAGGCACCTGGCTTACTAACCATCATCCCGCACTTTGAATATAATATAGGTGCGTTCGTGCCACAAGGAGGAATGCATCAGATTACTTCCAGCTTGTTTGACTTAGCGAAGAAAAAAGGGGTACGATTTTATTTTGGAAAAAAAATTGATAAAATCAATTTGACTGGACAAACTGCGACTAGTATAAGGGTTGGAGATCAAGACCTAACCTACGACAAATTCATTTCCAATATGGATATATACAGTACCTATAAAAAACTGCTCCCTGATGCATCACATCCAGAACGTGCTCTAAATCAAGAGCGCTCTACCTCGGCAGTCATTTTTTACTGGGGTATAAAAAAAATATTTCCTAACCTAGATGTACATAACATCTTGTTTAGTGACAATTATAAAAAGGAGTTTGAAGAGATGCAAAAAGGAAGGATTTATAAGGATCCAACAGTATACATCAATATATCTAAAAAATATGTGCAAACAGATGCACCTGATGGTTGCGAAAATTGGTTTGTAATGATCAATACACCTCATCAAAATGGACAGGATTGGGAAACTTTGATAAAGGCCGCTCGCCAACAGATTGTAAATAAAATAAATAGAATCCTACATGTAGATATCGAAGCTCTAATTGAGCAAGAGTCTATGCTGGATCCCCGCACTATAGAATCTCGCACTTCTTCTCATCTCGGAGCCTTATATGGAAGCAGCTCCAATAATAAAATGGCGGCCTTTATGCGACATCCAAATTTTAGCAACAAGATCAAAAATTTATATTTTTGTGGCGGCTCTGTACACCCAGGCGGAGGCATCCCTTTGTGCTTATTAAGCGCTAAAATAGTAGACGAAATCATGCATGAATGAAAGAGAAGCTGGCGATAATTTTTTTAGTTGTTATCTATGGAGTAGGTTTTGCCAGCATTGGATTGGGGCTCATGCCTCAATTAGTGTATGCCACACCTATAAATCTACTTTTATCCTTAGCTATAGTATTTATTTTTGATCAACACAAAATTAAATCTTTGATTTGGTTTAGTGTCTTAGTTTTTTCATTGGGTTATGGGATCGAAGTCTTAGGCGTACAGTCAGGAAATATTTTCGGTGAATATAGCTATGGAAAAATCCTTGGATTTAAGCTATGGGATACGCCACCAATGATTGGCGTCAACTGGCTATTACTGGTAATTACCGCAGGCAATCTTGTAGACCAAACACTACCAAAAAGTGGAACTTTATTAAAAATAACTATAGCATCTACTTTGATGCTATTGTTTGACCTACTTATAGAACCGATAGCCATCCTATGGACTATGTGGACTTGGGTATCTGCAGAAGTGCCCATACAAAACTATATAGCTTGGTGGCTTATCGCCTCTGTAATGTTCGGTGTTTACTACCATTTCCTAGGAAAGCAGGTCAACAAAGTCGCTAGTGCTCTGTTTATCCTACAGTTAGGATTCTTTGCTCTATTGAATCTTAGCCGAATTATTTGATATCTTTGTACTCATGCAGATTCTACTATATTTTATTATCACTTTAGGCACTGCAGCTATGATGGAATTTGTAGCTTGGTTTACGCATAAATACATTATGCATGGCATATTATGGGTTTGGCATGAAGACCATCACAGACCACACCAAGAAGGAGATGGATTCTTCGAAAAGAACGATTTATTCTTTTTGGTATTTGCCATCCCAAGTGCTATTTGCTACACCGTAGGCCTCTCCTACCCTACGTATTTTTTATTGACTTTTGTGGGCATTGGAATTTCAATTTATGGTCTAATTTATTTCCTAGTTCATGATGTATATATCCACAGAAGATTTAAGTGGTTTACCCAGTTAGACAATAGATTTTCGAGAGCTATATTGAGAGCCCATGGTTCTCATCATGCCGTACAGACCAAAGAAAATTGTGATTCTTTTGGCTTATTGGTAGTAGATAAGAAATTTTATCAAAAGAAACGTAGTTCAAAATAATTCCTATTTTTCTCTCTTCGTTTTATACCTTGCCTAAAAATAAGCTATTTTTATAAATAGAATCGATACCCTTTACCATGTCTAAATTAACTTCGACTTTCGGAAAACCATCAAAAAGGCCTGTTGATGATTATGCTAACATGGATGATTTTTTGGACGATCTCATCCCAGAGATTAGGCATTGGAGCGAAGATCTTAATGAGCAAGAATACTACACTGGAGATTTTCCATGGCGCGAAATTAGGGATGATGAAGACTTTGAAGCCTCAGTATTATATTTTTTCAAAGAAGAAAGTGAATTCTTATTCTCAGTTAATGGACGTGTGTATACAGGTCAATGGAGACCGCTCCAATCCAATAAACTGTTGATTGAAAAGAATATAGACCTACATACCGATTCGGAATTATATAACATGCTATACATGAATGAAGAATTCATGATTCTAGGAAAGCCTGGTGATCAACGGGCGCTTGGGAAAAGCAAATATTTAGTTTTAGTCAGAGACCATAAAATGAGGGAAACGGATTGGAAAACTGCAATGAATACCTTAGCCGATAAACACAAAAAAGGTTTTGAAACGCTCTTCGTAGTAATCGTAGTGGTTGCTTTCTTATTGATTATCTTCTATTCTTGGAGATAAGTACTTCTTTATCATCGCCGAAAAACTCAAAAAGATGTCTATAAATTCAAAATTTGGTCGAATTTGCTGCACCGTTGAAGATGAAGCTAAAAACAACGCCTTCCCTCACATAAATATTTGATAATCAATTAAATAGATCGACATTTAAGTTAAGGTTAAAAAGTAACAACTGTTATTGAGTCCACTCCGAAAACTCATGAAACCCTACAATGTCTCTTTTACCGACATTTCTCCTTTTCTCAACACACTGATGCTCAGACATCACTGAATCTCAAAAAGAAAAAATCTCATCCAAAATAGTTCATTTTTTGAAATCCACTAGTTCCCAGAGTGGACTCATTATGGACCATTTAAATGATATGAATAGAAATCTTCTCAAACAAGTATCAAATTTTCACGTAAACCAAATAGAATAAAAAAGACTATAGTACTACCAAATTTATAGTCTGTTGCTTCACGACTAAATTAGGATTTGAAATTAGCTATTATATGCTATCTTTAATGCGCAATAAAAATTTGTTAATGAAGGCTATCATTCCAGTAGCAGGAGCAGGTACTAGACTTAGACCGCTGACTTATACTCAGCCTAAGCCACTTATCCCCGTGGCTGGGAAACCAATCATCGCATTGATTATAGACCAACTCAAGTCAGTTGGAGTAAAAGAATTTATATTCATTATAGGCTATCTAGGTGAAAAAATAAAACTTTATGTGGAGCATGCTTATCCCGAATTAGATAAAGTATTTGTAGTCCAAGATAGTCGACAAGGATTAGGACATGCGATATGGACTGCAAAGGATGCCATAAAGGATGCAGATGAGATTGTTATATTCTTAGGAGATACTATACTAGAGTTGAACTTGCAAGCTTTTATGAACAGCGAAAAATCTTGCCTTGCTGTAAAAAGAGTAGAAGATCCTAGAAATTTTGGAGTTATAGAATTAGGAGAAGATGGGCATGTTACGCGAGTAGTAGAAAAACCTAAAATACCTAAGTCAAACTTGGCTATTGTAGGACTGTATAAAATAAAGGAAGTTAAAGAATTACTCGCAGCTATGGACGAGCTCATTGCCGCCGATAAGCGGACCTATGGAGAATACCAGCTGACAGATGCAATAATGAAAATGATAGGCCAAGGGGTGAAATTTACTTCCATGCGCGTTGACAATTGGTTTGATTGTGGAAAGAAAGAAATCTTATTAGAAACCAATGCGCAACTCCTCAGCAAGGAGGAATATGCTTCTAGTTCTTTACCAAGCTATGATAATACCATTATCATTCACCCAGTAAGTATCGGTGAAGGCTGCAAAATTAAAAACTCTATTATTGGTCCTCATGTGACGATAGGAGAAAACGTGTCCATAAATTATGCAATCCTTAAAGATTCAATCATCGGAAATTTTGCCCTCATAGAAGACGTCAATCTTTCTCAATCTATCGTAGGGAACGATGCCGCTATTAAAGGGCTTTCCCAGAGTCTCAACATTGGAGACAATACGGAGATAGATTTTAGTTAATAAAATCTCCCTCCCCATTCCCCCTTCAATCCACTAGAGAATAATACCCCTTTCGCTCAAACATCTATTTCAAAATTACAAAGTATACTTTTTCGATTTTAACTCATAAAAAAATGGCAGGTCCCCATTCAGGGGACCTGCCATTTTTTAGTCCATGCTATTTATTCGAATCCTACGCTTAAGAAAGAATCTTCAAATCTCCTTCTGAAATATGGATTGTCTTCAACTCTGTAGTACGCTCTCCAATATCTGAAGAACCATTCTCCAACTTCAATACTCCCCTTGGGCATACCGCTGAACAAACACCACAACCCACACATGAAGAACGCACAATATTTTGCCCTCTCTGTGCATAAGCTCTAACGTCAATCCCCATTTCACAATAAGTGGAACAGTTACCACAAGAGATACATTGACCGCCATTTGTAGTAATTCTAAATCTAGATTGGAATTTCTGTACCAAACCTAAGAATCCAGCTAGAGGGCAACCAAATCTACACCAAACTCTATTACCCATCAAAGGATAAAAACCAGTCCCAACTACTCCAGAGAACATAGCACCAATCATGAAACCATACCATGACTTAAGCTGGCTTCCAGAAAAAAGACCAAAGCTCTTTATATCAAAATAGTTTTGAAATAAAACGCCGACTGTCATCAATACCGCAAAAGCCAATACGCCATGAATCACATAACGCTCAATCTTCCATGCACGCATACTCTTATCAGACAATTGCCTATAAGGATCACCTAATGTCTCTGCTAATCCTCCGCATCCACAAACCCATGAGCAGTACCAACGCTTACCAAATACATACGTAAATACAGGCACTACAATAAAGGTCAAAGCAATACCCCACAAAAGCATTATGGTACCTACACTTGTACTCAATCCACCTAGCGCAATCTCCGAACCTTGACCCGCTAAACTACCTATAGAGTCTTTTGTGTAAAAATCATAATCTAATGGCCAAGCATTTTTCAAATCCATATAAGGCTGATTCAATCTCACCAATATTTCTGGAATCAAAAAAGCAAACCCTAACTGAAAGAACAATACAGAGCAAGTTCTCACCAATTGATATTTGTTGTGTCTATATTTTATCATCATCCTTACGCCCATCACTACCATAATTACACAGTACAAAAAGCCATACAAAAACCAATGCGAAGCTGTACCTCCTGGTCCTTTTATAGCCTCCGCTACAGGATCTAGCATCAAAGTCCAATTCGTAACATAATGAGGATAAAAATAAAGAAATACATAAAAAGCAATAAGATACGTCCCAAAAGCAATTCCTAACCAACCAGAGGTATTTACAGAAGCCAATCTTGCACGCGCGCCATTGTAGCTTTTTTCACTTTTCCAAATCCAAAATAATATTAAAGCCACCACACCTACGAAAAACAACACTAAAGGAAATTGAAATACGGTATACCACAATGCATACAAGAGGGCAGCAGATAAGAATAATATTTTGACATTAAAAGTGATTCCTTTAGTCGACGCATGATGATAAATTCCATCGTTTTTGATGCCCGCCAGTTCTCCTAAATCAGGTAGCATATATATTAATCCTCCTAAGGCACCTAGCATAATACTCAACCAAAAAGCCATATTGGGATTTCCACCAAAAGGACCCGCAGTAGAGTACTTCGAAAGAGGTATCAAATATTTGTCTACTTGCCAGTTAGGGATTGCCTTATCGCCAAGTTGACTATTAGCATTACTAAACAAATCTTTTAGACCACTTATAAAACTAAAATTCGTCCCATAAGTCTCTCCAAATATACCTGAAGAATTAGCAGCCTTTAATAC
>CAYZUW010000203.1:0-7842 GCA_964481325.1 uncultured Saprospiraceae bacterium | reverse complement strand
GAGCGCATTTTCCAAACATGGAATTTCTAAACTAGTAGCAATCCCTTGACCAAACAAAGCACTTTGATTGTATCCACGCGTTTTTAATTTTGATTTATGAATCGGTACTGGAATGACGACATCTATATCATCATACAAGGCAGCCTTCTTTAGTGTACGGCCATATTCTTTCCCTAATGCAATAGCCAATTCAGTCGCATCATTGTATTTGATATTATAGACAATATTTTCGGCTAAGCCATTTTTGATTAATAAAAACATGGCAGTAGCCGTATGGAGTTCTAATCTACCCCAAAGTCTATCTGTAAATCTATTTTCTTTATGGTGATGATAATCCGTCCTCGGTAAGTAGGATTGACAACTAAAGCAAAGATATTCATTCGGCACAGGCGCACGCTCCATGCAAGCCATACAGAGATTAGGAAAAAATAATGAGGTGAAGTCTCGAAAAAGCTGTTGAGTATTCTGGAAAAATGACATCATAGTTAGAAATCAAAGATACTATAGCGTACAAGGCATAAAAAAACGCCTGCCCTAAGATAAGGACAGACGCATCAAAACAAAACGAAAAACCAACTTTAAACAAGTCTCTTTATATAGATTTCTATATTTCTCTTTTTTGAGTCTACTCTTTTGTGACTAGGTCATTTCGTAAATGTAGACGATATACTATATGTAAAAATTGTGCCAAGTCTGCATTACTAATAAAGTGTGTTATCCAGCTTTCAATTTTACGTCAATATTTTTATACCCTCCATTTCTCAAAACTGTTACTGTTATTACATCCCCTACTCTTGACCGACCTATTGTCTCCTGTATCTGTGGCACCGTCTTAATGTCTTTGTCATTTATTTTGACAATTACGTCTTCCGCCATTAAGCCCGAGTACTGTGCTGAGCCGCCATCTGTAAGCTTAGCTATGAATACCCCACGTGTGAAATCAATACCCAACTCTTCTGCTTTCTCTTGATCTAGTTCAGAAATCTCTATTCCTAAATACGCTCGTTGAAAACTTCCATAGTCTATTATATCATTAACAATCTTGCGAACAATATTAGATGGGATAGCGAAAGAATATCCTGCATAATATCCTGTTCCCGACTTTATAGCTGTATTTATACCAAGTAATTCGCCATCTGTATTGACAAGTGCTCCCCCACTATTACCTGGATTTACTACTGCATCTGTCTGAATGAAAGATTCAATGGCATCCCCTCCTTTTTCTCTCAGAATATTGATACTTCTACCCTTTGCACTTATAATACCTGCAGTGACTGTAGAGTTTAGTTCCAATGGATTTCCTACTGCTAGCACCCACTGTCCAATTTGTGCTTTGTCAGAATCTGCCCATTTTAAGACAGGCATATCTTCCGCGTCAATTTTTATCACTGCTAGATCCGCTTTTGGATAAGTACCCACTACTTCCGCTATATATGTTCGCTCATTAAAAAGGGTCACTTCTAGATGATCTGCAAATTCTACTACATGATTATTGGTGACGATATATCCGTCTTCCGAGACTAGTACACCAGAACCAGTCCCTTGCTGAGGTCCGCCAAAATCAAATGGACTGCCTCCGCCTCTAAAGAAAAACTCAAAAGGGTCTTGGGATTGAGGTTGTTGAGAGGTTACTATCTTATCTGCCTTAGCAGTAATATGGACTACTGAAGCAGTCGTCCTTCTAGAAGCTTCTACAAAGTCAAATGGAACCTTTACTACAGATTCTGTTGTGTTGTTGTTGTTGTGGTGGTGGTAATTGTTTACAGCCATGGCTTTTGCCGAGTCTGATAAGCCTAATTGGTGTGTATCTTCTTTGGTCAAATGAATACCGACCAAAACGATAAGACCGCCGATAATGCCTACAAAAAGCTGCGAAAGTATGTTTTTCATGATGTAAATTTTTATGCGGACAGGTCAAGTAACATTAAATCCATTTTTAGATTTGGATGCCATCTGTTAATTGATGTATGTCCATTGTTATAATTTAAAGGATAGCGCTTTATTTTGGCACTATATTTTCCCTTTAAGGGTAAACGCCTTAGCAAAATTTGTTGTTTTTTGCTATTTTTGGTTTAACACTAAATTAACTTTACCATTTGACATAAAGTCCACTGGATCATAAATAATTTTTTTCCTCCTTTTAAACTATAATCACATGGAATATCAGGCTTACAATCCACAAAGGAGGGAAACTATCTTAATAGCAGAAAATAATCTAGAAAGTAAAATTCTAGCGAACGCTGACGTGCAAGCTGGCTTATATTGGGGATATCCTAGATTTGGCCATCCAGAAGGAAAAGTCGTTTATCATGTCAAGGAAATATTCGATAATATTGACAGATTAGATATAGAAAGTGATTTTAGACGAAAATTACGGCTAATCGCTTTGACGCATGACACATTCAAGTACCAGGAAGAAAAAAGCAAAAGAGCTTCTACTCCAAGATTACATCATGCGCTCATCGCACATGATTTTTTAAAAAATTATATAAGCGACCATGATGTGCTGCAGGTTATCAAAACTCATGATGACGCCTACTATGCTTGGAGAGCGGATTATGCTTATCGAGACCCTGAAAGTGCCAAAGTAAAGCTGGACAAGCTGTTAGCAGAAAATGCCTCGCATCTTGACCTATATTATGCTTTTTTCGTTTGTGATACGAGAACAGGTGATAAAAATCAATCTCCAATACATTGGTTTGAAGACAAAATTAAGCCTTGCCATAAAATTAGGATATAACAACACAATAGTTAGAAGTACGCAAACATTATACAATTTTCAATATGTTTGCTAATTTAGAGCAGAATGTCAGATAAGAAAAAATTAAATAAGGCTGAAAAGGATGCCATTTTCGAGGCAGAATTTCTTCCTCACGCCGATGCCTTGAGCACCTTTGCCTATCATTTGACCCTTTTTGACGCATCTGCCAATGATTTAGTACAGGAAACCTATTTAAAAGCTTATCGTTTTATAGATAAGTATGATGTGGGAACGAATGCCAAAGCTTGGTTGTTCAAGATAATGAAGAATGGCTTCATAAACGACTACAGGAAGAAAAGTAAACAACCCGCTAAAATAGATTACAACGAGGTAGTCAACTTTCTAGACGAAGAAAGAGATGACACCCTCGCTAGTTACCAGGACCTCAGAGAGGAGATGTTCCAAAATCTGATGGGAGATGAAGTTACCAATGCAATCAACTCATTACCAGTCGATTCTAGAACAGTTATCTTACTTTGTGATATTGAAGGTTTCAGCTATGAAGAAATCGCTAAAATTATAGATGTACCTGTTGGTACTGTGCGATCAAGATTGCACAGATCGCGTAATATGCTAAAGAAAAAGCTTCAGCATTACGCCAAAAACCTAGGCTATCAGGATAAAAGAAAGCCGAGTTAATTTGATTTTGTTTTAATTTCTTAAAAAATAATGATGAGTGATCATAATTATAATAACCAAGATTTAACGAATAAAGTAAACATGTATTTGGATAATGCGCTCAGCAGAGAAGATGAGTCACAGTTCTTAAACCAAATGCAGGACAATCCATCTTTCAACGAAATTCTTGTAAAAGAAAAGTCGTTCAGAAAGCTAATCAAAAACAATGTTCCTCGTAGAAAAGTCTCAAAGGACTTAATTCAGGGAATTATGCGTAAAATAAGTACTGACTAAGCATAAAGCATAGTACTTTTACCTTTAAAAAAGACTGATATTCTATATATCAGTTCATCTCCCTATGCATCTCTTTATCAGAAACACATTAATTTTCATATTGCTGCTAAGCACCAGGAGTGCTATGGCACAAATTGTAGAACAAGTTCACATCAAGAAAACAGAAGCTGATATTCAGTTAGATGGTATCATAGATGAAGACTTCTGGTTCCAATCAGCCGCATCTAAGGATTTTTTCCAATATTTCCCAGCTAATGGTAATGCACCCACCTACCCTACAGAACTCTACTTTTCGTTTACCGAAGAGAATCTTTACGTAGGCATCAAGTGCCACTCTAGAGATGATCAATATATTGTCCCTTCACTTCGTAGAGACTATCAAGCAGGAGGAAGTGATAATATCACCATCATGTTTGATACTTTTAACGATGGGGCCAATTGCATATTCTTTGGCACCAATCCAGAAGGGGTGGTACGCGAAGGAACCATTTCTAATGGAGGCATTGAGTTCTCAGATTTCTCTGCCGCCTGGGACAACAAATGGAAATCTAAATCGCACAAGGGAGAAAAATTTTGGAGTGCAGAACTGGTTATTCCTTTCAGCTCCCTACGATTCAAGGCGGATTCCAAAAAATGGAGAGTAGGTGCCTATAGATTTGATAGCCAAACCAATGAAATATCTACTATCATGGACGTCCCTAATAATCAAGGCATCACCAACCTTGCCTTTATGAAGGATCTCGTTTGGGAAGAGCCCATAGTTAAGAGTAGCCGTAGCATTTCGCTCATACCATATATTAGTGGCGGACTTACTAGAGATTTTGAAGACCCAGACCAAGAAGATATACAATCTACGGGCAGTATTGGAGGAGATGCCAAGGTGGCCGTTACGACTGGGCTCAATCTAGACCTTACCGTCAACCCCGATTTCTCGCAAGTGGAAGTCGACAGACAGGTTACGGACTTGGATCGATTTGAGATATTCCTGCCAGAGCGTAGACAATTTTTTATAGAAAACGCAGATCTATTTAATAGTTTCGGAAACAGTCGAATCAACCCTTTCTTTAGTCGTCGGATCGGTATTGGCAGAGACACTTTAGAAGGTACGACCATAGAAAACCCACTACTCGTTGGCGCTAGACTATCAGGTAAGATAAACAACGATTGGCGAGTCGGCCTACTGAATATACAGACCCAAAAAGATGAGCAGAACGATTTGCCCAGCTTCAACTATACTACTGCGGCAGTGCAGCGCAAACTATTCGCCAATTCGAGCGTAGGACTTATATTTGTCAATAGAGACAACTTCACGGACTTTGAGTCAGAGTCTTTTGATGAATACAATCGAGTCATCGGTCTAGATTACAATCTA
The DNA here is from genome assembly GCA_964481325.1 of uncultured Saprospiraceae bacterium. GTDB lineage: Bacteria > Bacteroidota > Bacteroidia > Chitinophagales > Saprospiraceae > JALZVN01. Next base: position 2,797 of record CAYZUW010000203.1, on the reverse strand, counting down.
GCTACAAAAGACAATACATGGAATGGAAAAGCATTTCTGCATCGTTCTTTTACACCTGAAGAAAAAACCGAATCCGAATTCGCACATGGCTTCGAAATCAACTATACCAACGACCTCATCCAAGTTGGCTGGAATCATCAGCACGTTGGAGGGGGTTATGATGCGCAGATAGGCTTCGTCCCTCGTACTAGCTTCTATCGGATCAATCCCGATGTCCGGGTCAATTTTCAACCTAGCAATGATGTTATCAATCAGCATGGTCCGGGCTTTGAGTACAGTTTATTTACCGATACGGATTTTACCCGCACCGATGAAAGATTTGACTTCACCTATGAAGTACAGTTTCAAAATAACACAAGACTAAACTTTCGATATCAAAACACTTATACGCTCTTGACGAGTGACTTCGAAATCTTGAGAGACCAGCCGCTCTTACTAGCAGGCAGCGAATTCAATTATCAGGAATTTCGATTGCAATACCGTAGCGACAGAAGAAAACCTTTTTCCTATTCGATCAATCCGATCATCGGTACCTTTTTCAACGCCGATTTGTTTCGCTTGAATTTGGATGCAACTTATAGATTTCAACCCTTCGGCTCCATTGCCTTGCAAGCCAATATCAGTCGCCTTGGATTAGATGAGCCGTTCACAACGACCAATATTATTTTGATTGGTCCACGTGTGGACATCACCTTGACCAAGAAAATATTTATTACGACTTTCTTCCAGTTCAATAACCAGATTGAAAACTTCAACATCAACGCTAGATTTCAGTGGCGATTCGCTCCTGTGTCAGATTTCTTCGTCGTCTACACAGACAACTACAACACGGAAGGATTCACCAGTCGAAATAAAGCCCTCATCGCCAAATTTTCCTACTGGTTTAGTTTGTAATTTTTTTATTTTGATTTGGGGTTCCCGATGTTACATTTCATTTCAATCGGGACAGGCGTTCCGACTTGCCAATCTCACCAAACCCTGCAAAGTCGGAACCAGGCTATTCGAGACTCGGCCCTACGGGCTGCTCCTACCGTCGCATCTCTACTATCCTTTGCCCAGGGCTAAGCACTATGTGGTTCTCCTATAAAGAGCTGAAGAGAATTATAATTGGTGAATGGTAAATTATAAACGCAATTTTCGCGTGTTCGGAAATTGCTTAGTGAATATGGCTTGAAATTATTGGGGCCATTTGAAAATGTAAAAGGTATTAACCAGGCAGACACTTTTATTTTGTTATCCTATGCGCTATTCTTCTAAAAAATTCCAGGGCTACCTCTGGATTACTTGGCAAGAAATCAGGATCTGTAAATTTATCATTGGCGGATAACTTTACAATCACAGTCTTAGTAGACGGATTGATGTAGATATTTTGATTGTAGACACCTTGCGCCATAAATTCACCTTCATTCCCTTCAGGAATCCACCATTGATAGCCGTAGCCATATTCTCTTGTGGACAAATCATTTTCACCAGGCATGAGATGTGGTGCATCAGGCGTGACAGAAGCCTTGACCCATTCGGCGGGCACTATTTGTTTTCCATTAAACATACCATTGTGGAGATATAAGGAACCGATTTTAGCGTAGTCTCGTAATGTGGCGTTGAGTAAGCCCAATACCCCTTCCATATTCTCACTATCTACAATCCAATAGCAATCGTCCTGCATACCCATTGGGTTCCAAAATTTTTCTTGCATATACTTTGATACCGACATGCCCGTCGCCTTGGTGAGTATCATTCCTAGGACGTGTGTATTGATACTGACATAGTGATTGAATGTACCTTGTGGTCTTTCATTTTTAAGAGTCGCCGCAAATTCGTCTTGCGACTTACCTAATGCAAAACCTCTGCCCCATCTATTGATATCACTATTGAATGCGCCATAGTCCTCATCAAAGCCTACACCAGTAGACATCTGCAATATATTTTTTATGGTCACCCCTTCATAGCCCGATCCTTTAAGGATGGGACAAAATTCATCAGCGGTTTGCTGCAGACTTTTGATATGCCCTTCCTCTTTAGCGATACCAATCAGCGCAGAGATAAAAGACTTCGACATAGACCATGAGATATTTTTCGTAGTCGGTGTATTCCCATGATAATACTCTTCAAAAACAATCGTGTCATTTTGAATAATAAGTAAGCCAGTTGTTTTTGTATCTACCATAAAATCATCCGACCGCATGTTCTTTCCATTAAACAGAAAAACGGGCGGAATCCTCAACTTTTTACCCTCCACATAGCTGTATGGATTCGCAGATGGCTCCAATCGACTCACGGGCATGAGCTGATCAAAAGATCGGAAGTTCTCCACTATCTTGTCTTCATCAAACAAGGTCAAGACATGGTTGAGCCTTTTCAATTTTGGAAAGAAAATAATGACTAGCACTAAGAGCAGCGCAAATATTCCGAATAAGATTTTAGGTAGATTTTTCATGTTTAAATTTACGAATCCAAAATACGAATTTATTGGAATTCTTAGAAATGACAAAAATACCAATTCTGTTGCAAAGTAAATCCCCTAAATTTTATCCCAATAGTGATATTCTAAGAAGGTAAAATACAATAATAATTACCTCATTGCACATTGAAAAAATTGACCCACTTCACAATGATAATTGCCTCATTGTACATTGATAATTGTTTCATTGTATGGGGCGTGGCGAATAGCCGAAAGCCCTAGAAGGACTAGTGGTGGTAGGGGCATACCGATTTTTCGTCGGGATACAGCGGACGACACGACCCTCGGCATGTAGAAACGCATGGCAATGCGTCTCTACATGACAGTGGGTAGGCC
>CAYZUW010000202.1:0-7851 GCA_964481325.1 uncultured Saprospiraceae bacterium | reverse complement strand
GGTGTTATCTCTAAAATCTCAAGTGCAGAAGAAGCAAAGATAAGAACAAGTTTAGAGGATGCTAATAAGAAAGGGCTGTTAAAAATGGCGTTTGGTAGTGTTATGTCTACTGATTTTTTTAAAAAGGTATCCTGAATCAAAACAAAGTGTTAGGTTATGATCATTTATATGCTGGTGTTATGTTCAAAACCCGAAGTGCAGAAGAGTGTTTGGTTACAGTGTTATTTATGCTTAATTATTTTAAGGTAGAATTTGCGTTGCTTGACGTTTATAGAGAAATAATGACAATACCATTTCTTATTGCGCAAATTGTTTTTCTAATAATCAGTATAAATTATATACTAAAGAATCAAAAGAATTCTTTGACAATTCTCAGTGTGGTAGCATTGGCCATCTCTTCGTTTATAACTATCGGAAGTTTCTTTTAATTTTGAAAAAAAATAAGTTAAATACTATTAGCCTAAAAAAGGATCATTGTATAGTTATCTACAATTCTATCACTGGAATAATTTCCAAGAAACTAGTTAGCAAATTATTATTTTTGTCGCTTTACATTTGGTGATACTATAAATTCAATTTTTATAGACAAGATGCACATGACTATTCCATGCACCTCGCCCTTAAAATTTATAAACTATGCTCGACGAATTAGACTATTACAAATCCAATGAACATTTCTTCTTTAAAGCAGGGGATGATCTTGAAAAAGTATGCAATGCACCCAAGGAAGCAATCGGAGTATATGTCATCTATATACTGAAAGACGGAAGGGTAGAACTAGTGTACATCGGTTCCTCAGGAAAAGTAAATCAAGATGGATCTATAAATTCGGAGATAGCTGGATTGTATGACGAAATAGTCAATGGGATACAATTTGGCAAAGCCAGAAAAATAAGCTGGAAGAAAAAACTAAAGGAAGAAAAAATTGACGCTTTAGATATCTATTGGTATGAAACCTTCGACCAAAATCACAAACATATACCAAGTTTTTTAGCGAGCAATATTTTACAAAATCATTTAGATTTTTTAGGAAGTCTGCCAAAATGGAATGAAAATTTTTAAAGCAAATTACCATGAAAGACATCAAATCCGCTATTGTTTTTAAACCTGACTTCTTCGAGGGGCACGAGGATTTATTCGATTTCCTCATGGATAACGTTACTTGGAATGACAATATGCGGGCTAGAAAAACGGCAAGATTTGGGCAACCGAATTTTGATTCTGAACAAACACACGAATACGAAGAATTTTTTCCCATTATGGAAAAACTTAGTACCCGCCTAGAACCCATCCTAGGCTACATGCCCAATAATTGTTTTTTGAACTATTATGAAAATGGAAGCTCCAAAATGGGTTGGCATGGAGATACAACCCATTTTTTAGAAGCAGAAACTGGGATTGCTATACTAAGTGTTGGAGATACAAGGATTTTTCAAATAAGAAGAAAAGCGGTGCCCACAGAACTGCTTAATTATGTGCTTACTCCTGGCTCCTTAATCTATATGCCAGCGACGATACAACAAGAGTGGCAGCATGCCATACCCAAGGTCGTATCAGAGCGAGGGCGAATAAGCCTGACGTTTAGAAAAATGAGACTTAGCTAGAAGAGCCATCACCATAACTAAAACTAAAAATGTACAATAGTCAAAGTACCATGAGTCCCAAAAGCCAATTTGGCCCCATCAATCGTAGAGTAGAGATAGAATACAACATCCTAGAAAAAGATTCTATAATAGAAGTGCTGGTCATGACGGCTACAGGATTTAACGAAGGAGAACTCGCTGACCATCTATTGATCCGCCTGCAAAATGGAGAATCTCTCAATGTTCCTTACACCGAGCAAAACCATCGAGAATATGTAGAAAGCTATTCTTACAATTATACCCAACCCGTCTACAACACCCAGACTGTTACAGATCCAGGAGGTACAGATATAGTCACCCAAGCGGATGGCACCGTAAAGCATGTACATCGAGCAGCTTCTACTAAGGTTGTAAATTCTACCGAACAAGTTACTAGAACGAACCAGGGAGGCAAGTCGCAATTATTCAACAATGCGAAAGCAAAATTGAACAAAGAAGATATCCAAAAAATAAAAAGCCATCAAATAGAAAGCATGAAGCTTGTCTTACAAAATGCGAATTTAATACTTAAGCCAACACGCTCACAAAGCATTGAAATTGGTAGATATCTAAAACAGTAATTAAAGCCGAAAAATACGACAGATCATTTGAATGGGCTAAAATAGAGGTGCCCTTATACAATTGCCGAAAAATTCGACAGATATTCTAATCTCCAAGAAAAACAATAAGGTTGATTTACACTTGGCGTAATTAATGCAAGCCTATCATTGTAAGGTTAAATTATGAGTGCATTTTAGAAAGTAGCAAATTGTGAAAACTGGAATATTTTGGCTTTTCGGAGTGCACTTAATTATGTATATTTAAAAAACGTTTCATTTGAATATTATGCTTGCAAAAAAAATAGGCTTACTCAGTTTACTTCTTTTCTATTTTGCCCTTAGTAAGGCCCAAGAATTGCCGGCTGAGCGACAAGTAGACTGGTCTTTGGCCGGTTTAAAAGACACTACAACCACTAATTTTTCTATAGTTGATTTAAGCAATTTTGGAATTAATGGAAATGGCATTAGTCCAAATGATCAGGTATTGAATACAGTATTATCTCAATATGAAAATAGTAGTGGAGTTATAATTAAATTTCCTAAAGGAAGTTTTGTGTTCAATCAACCCATAACGCTACCTAGCAATACTGTCTTGACAGGTGAAGGAGCTAATAGTACACAACTTATCTTTGACTTAGGAGGTACTGACCATGCAATAACTGTGGCAGGAAGCGCTAATGCTTCCAACGCAAGTCTTTTAACAGCCACTGCAACTAAAGATCAAACTTTTTTACAAATAGAAAATAGCTCTTCCTTTCAAGTGGGAGATTGGATTAAGGTGAATCAAAGGGATTCAGATTTAGTGACCGATGCATGGGCGGAAGGTAAAGTAGGGCAAATAGTGCAAATTGAAAATATAAGTAACAATAGAATCTTTCTATCTTCTCCATTACGCAGATCATATTTGCTGTCAAACAACCCTATAATCAGACAAATCTTACCTGTGGAGAATGTTGGAATTTCTTGTTTGAAAATTGAACGACGAGACAACGCTGCTCCGATGCAAGCCAGCAATATTATTTTTAGATACGCAGTAAATAGTTGGGTTTCCGCTATTGAATCTATGAATTGTACTTTCAGTCACATCGAAGCTAGATTTAGTTCAAACCTCAAAATCGAAAAGTCTTATCTGCACGATGCTTTTGAATTCGGTGGAGGAGGTCGAGGCTATGGTGTCATGGTACACCTCATGAGCAATGAAGTATTGGTAGAAAATAATGTTTTCGAAAGATTAAGACATTCTATGATATTGCAGGCAGGCGCAAATGGAAACGTACTAGCTTACAATTATTCATTTGACCCTTATTGGACTTCCTTTCCAGCTGATGCAGCGGGAGATATCGTTCTTCATGGGAATTATATATATGCCAACCTATTCGAGCAAAACATTGTACAGAATATAGTCATAGATAATTCTCATGGTCCTAATGGACCTAACAATACCTTTCTTAGAAACAGGGGGGAGTCTTTCGGTATATTTTTTAGTGCGAATAATTCGCCTGGACAAAATTTTATAGCAAATGAAGTAACCAATTCGAATGCCCCGTACAGCCTTGTGAATTATACTATCCAAGGAAATGATCATTTTATTGTTGCTAATAACAACAAGGGAACAGTAGATCCAAAAGGAAGTGTTGCTCCAGATATTAAGAGTTTTTACTATCGACAGCGACCAGATTTTCTCTCTTCTGCGGAGTATGGAAATATTGGCTTACCTAATCCATTTAACTCAGGCACTAATCCTGCATTCGATAGAATGCAAGTAAACAATCCTTTCCTAAATTCTTGTGGTCAAATCATTACTAGCGTCGCCGATACTGAAAAACAGGAAAATAAAATTGACTTATTTCCGAACCCTGCACAGGATCAAATCAAAATTGAATCCAACAATATAATCCAAAAGGTTAAGTTATACGACTTGTCAGGAAAATTAATAGGAGAGCAATCGTTTAATAATAAAATTGTTGAATTTGATTTAACAAACCTGCATCAAGGAATCTATTTCATTAAAATTCAATTAGAAAATAAATTTCAGGTTTTGGAAAGAGTGGTTAAGTTGTCCACCAAAAAATAATTAACCATACATCCACCTAGGAAACTTGGCGAATCAATTTGGTTGTTGTGGCCATGAAGATGACATTAGAGGATATCACGATCACGCTAGTGAAGTAGATGGCAATCTCGTGATAGCTTGCTTAAGGGCTACCCAACGATCTATGAGGATTTCGCATTAGAGATTCTTTTTCTTTATTGTGTTTCATCGAAAATAATAGGCTGTTTATCTAAAGCTCCTTATTCTACGATAATATTTTGGTGCAAAAGACCTTAGTTTAGGGTCGCGTTTCTAATCTGAAATACCCTAGCAGGCTTTTGGTTTAGATTCTTGTATTTTGATATTTAAATCATACCTATGAGAATAATCAAAGAAATACCCGAGTTGCTCCAAGCGGGCGTGATTAGTGAAAGCACCGCGATAAAAATCGAGGAATACTATAGGAGCAAAAAGACCCCAGTCTCTAATAATTTTTTTTTAGTCTCCGTAATACTAGGCGCCATCTTAGTGGGCTTAGGCGTCATTTTGATTCTCGCGCATAACTGGGATACCTTATCCCGCGAGCTAAAATTGTTTTTTGCTTTTCTCCCTTTGGTGAGCGCTCAAGCACTATGTGGATATGCGCTCCTCAAAAAAAGGGATAGCGACGCTTGGAGAGAAGTAGCCGCTACGCTTTTGTTTTTTGGAGTAGCAGCCAGCATCGCGCTGGTCAGTCAGATATACAATATACCGGGTGACCTAAACGATTTCGTCCTTAGTTGGATGCTCTTGTGTATCCCAATTATATATGTTATGCGTTCCTCGGTAGTGTCTTTGTTTTGCATTATAGGCATTACTTACTATGGATATATGGAAGGCTACTGGCATTATCCTAAACAGGAGTCTTATCTGTATTGGGGCCTAATGGCTTTGGTACTCCCCTATTACTATCTATTGTACAAAAGAAAATCGAAAAGCAATTTTATGACTTTTCACAATTGGTTGGTACCCCTTTCGTTGGTACTAGTGTTAGGGACATTGTCCTACAAACATGAAGAATTCATGAACATAGCCTACATGAGTTTATTTGGAATATTTTATTTGATAGGAGACAGTAATTTTTTCTCTGTGCAGAAATTGAGGAACAATGGTTATAGAGTCATAGGTGCCTTGGGTACTATCATTACATTACTCATTTATAGTTTCGATTGGTTTTGGCTTGATTTAAATAAAGCGGACCTAGCAAATTTTATTAGTGCACCAGAATTTTTATCAGCATTGGTGTTGACTATTGCCGCTGTGGTACTATTTGTCAAGCAAATGAACCTAAAAGCAGAGTCCCTAAAACCTGTGAGCCTGGTTTTCTTTTTATTTATTGTGATTTTTATTATTGGTATAGTAGCACCGCTATTGGCTACTGTGCTTGTCAACATACTTGTGTTTGCCATTGGTTTATTTACTATGCGTTTAGGTACTCGTCAAGACCATTTGGTCATATTGAACTATGGACTGCTGGTCATAGCGGCCTTGATTGCTTGCCGATTTTTTGACACAGAACTCAGTTTTGTATTCAGAGGATTAATGTTTATAGCAATAGGAATAGGGTTCTTTGTCGCAAATTATTTTAGGATTCAAAAAAGAAGAGAAAATGAATTGGAGTAAATTGATTTTTCCTGGATTTATATTGATGGTACTGGTTCAATTTTATGTTCCTGCCAAAATGATATTCGATAGAGAAGACATTATTAAATCTGGTGTAGCGTATAAATTCAAAACGGCTCCAGTGGATCCCAATGACCCATTTAGAGGGAAGTATATTCGGCTTAGATTCAAACGAAAATCCATAAGAGTGGATACCACTTTAGATTGGCATATGGGCGAACAAGTTTATGCATTGTTAAATACAGATCCAAATGGCTTTGCCACAGTTGAAAGCGTATCCAAAACAGCACCTACTAATACTCCAGACTTCTTAAAAGTAGAAGTTAGACGTCCGCCATATAAAACAGACCAGATTACTATCGATTACCCATTCGATAGATTTTACATGGAAGAGTCAAAAGCCTATGATGCTGAAGTTTTATCAAGAGTGCGTTTTAAGGATACTAGCAAAGTAGTTCATGCATTGGTTCATATTAAAGATGGAGAAGGCGTATTGAGTAATGTTTTTATAGATGATGTTGCTATTAGTGAAGTAGTAAAACAAAAACAAAAAATGGGAAAAACAAATCCTTCTTTAGAATAGCTTCATGTTAGAAAGGGCGAAAAATAGTTACCTGACCATCACATTTTTGCTTTAATAGTTATTGGACACGAGAAAAAAGATTGTATCTTATCTATATGTCAAAACTTCGCCCTGTTCATCCAGATTTCCAACAAGCCTTGGATTTAAAAGATAAAAAGCTAATAGAGCTATATAAAGATCTTCGAAACTTTATGTTAGGGCTACATCCAGAAGCCAACGAATTGCTCTATCATACCCATGCCTTGACAAGCGTATATACCATATCCGAAAAATTGTCTGACGCCTACTGCATGATTCCCATCTATTCCAAACACTTGAACCTAGGATTCAATAAGGGAACCCTGTTGAAAGATCCTAATACTTTATTGCAAGGTACAGGTAAATGGATAAGACATATCCCAATTGAAAAATCCAGTGACTATCGAAACGCCAAAGTGAAAAAGCTAATCAAAGAGGCCGTAAAATTTGCCGAAAACGATATGGACAAACCGAGCAAAACGATCGCTAAAACCATTTCCAAGATCAAAAAGTAATGATGCTGTAGTATGTTTTTTCATTTTCTTATCTTGGCTTACTTATTAAAAATTGGAATAATTATCTTAACTTTATTTGAAAAATTAAATATATATGAAGATTCTCAAGTATTTAATAATTTTCCTGCTTTTATTAGTAGTTGGTTTTTTTGCCTTAGGTTTTTTCACGCCATCCATAGAATATGATAGTGTGATCACAGTTGACAAACCAATTGAAGAAGCCTGGGCTGTCATGGCAGATGAATCAAGAGTATCTGAATGGATAAAAGACGTTAAACGCATGGAGCCTGTGAGTGGGACTCCGAATACAGTTGGAGCAGTGTCAAATATCTATGTAGATAACGCGGGCGAAGAAATGATGATGAAAGAAACGATTACGAAATACGACGCACCCAATGTGATTGCTATGACATTTACTATGGACTTTATGGATATGGATTACGAAATGACCCTTAAAGAGAAAGATGGGAAAGTGGAAATCAAGTCCACATCTAGAACAACAGGCAATGGGATGTTTTCTAAATCCATCGTGGCTATGATGCCATCAGCCATGAAAGCACAAGAGGATATCAACATGAATAATTTGAAGAAAGTGATCGATGAAAACACAAAGAATTATTTTCCAGAAGCTACCATTGTAAATCCAGCACAAGAACAATAACCAACCATTTCCAAAAATAATTTAATAGACGCGTAGAGAAAATTCATGAATTTTATCGTACCCGTCAAGTCCTTTACGCATACAAATTTCCGAATTTTATCCCCCCTTTTCAGAGGATAAAATAAATCATTTACAACATACCAATCGCGACGGCGCTTGCGCCCAAAGCGAGTCGCTCGGAGAGCGCAAGGACAAGCG
>CAYZUW010000201.1:0-7854 GCA_964481325.1 uncultured Saprospiraceae bacterium | reverse complement strand
AGTGCCATCAGAAATAATGATAAATGGTGAATTGTGAATTATGAATGCAGTGCTGGCGTGTGCCATAAATAGACAGGGTGCAGAACAAGTAAGAAAGCCTCAGTTGCCTTGCACACGTATGCTTAGTCTTAGGTTGCTGAGGTGTTTCCCTTTTCGTTCCATCTAATTTTCTGACATAAAATCTTTGCATTTTTTTATAGCTTGCAGCTAGATTTGAAATCATGGAAAAAGCAGAAAAAAATATATACCCAGGAAAGGGACTAGGCGATGTGAAATTTGGAATGACACCAGAGCAAGTAGATGCCATCCTAGGAAAACCCTCAGAAATAGAAACAGGAGATTTTGGAGTGCCTAATGAAGAAGCCGAAGACTTTTTTATAACCTGGCACTATGATGAAGATGAAATCTCCATGGAGTTCGAGAAAATAGACGAAGTTTTTAGGTTGGTGATACTTTCTGTCACAAGCGAAGAATTTATCTATAATGGAAAAACACTAATAGGCAAAACTTGGACAGACCTAAAACCGCACTTATCCGATCTACATCTCACAAAAGATGAATCAGAAGAAGACAATTCATTTGTTCTGTTTTCTGATTTATTAAACATTAGTTTTTGGTTTGAAGGAGATACCCTCACCGAAGTACAATGGACGCAAGTCTTGTCAGAAATAGAGATGAATTAATTACTATTTGTAAATTGTCAGGTGTATCTCTGAAATGTACCACGATATTCACTTCATGTGTTCGAAACTAACTGAGTTATCTTAAAACTATCCCTATATGTACAAGACAACTTTACCTGCCTCAATCCTCGAGAGACCTTTCTTTGGTGACTTGAATGGGCACACTTAGTCTTTGGATTACTTAGGTGGTTTCGCCAGCGATAGCTTTGTCTCTAATATTTCAATCTAGAAATAATTCGGTAGTTAAACTAGTCCCTCTTTTTGCGTGAGTGATAGTAGAGGTGGCTAGCTTCAGCTAGACAGTCCCTGTGCCTAGCTGGTGGGAGGCTTGGGACGGGAACGAAGTGGACCCTCGGATAGCACGACCCCATCCGTGTGCATAACACAATCCTCTTTGGTTTGATGGTTTGCATATATAGAATGAGCCAACTACGAAGAAAATGGGGGCACGCCCAAACACCTAATAAAATAGAGTGCCCTACAAACAAAAAAAAGGTCTAGAATCATAAATCCTAGACCTTTCAGTATATTAAAATTATTCTGTTACAAAACCTTTCTCAGTCTTGCTACTGGAATATTTAATTGTTCTCTGTACTTCGCTACTGTTCTTCTTGCGATATTGTAGCTCTTGTCTCGAAGCATATTTTTTAGCTTTTCGTCAGAGAGAGGCTTGCGCTTATTCTCTTCGCTGATGATTTCCGTCAAGATCTTCTTCACCTCTAGGGTAGATACTTCCTCACCTGTGCTCGTCTGTAGAGACTCTGAAAAGAAATCTTTAAGTCGCTTCGTGCCGAACTCGGTCTGCACAAATTTGCTATTAGCCACACGCGATACGGTAGAGATGTCAAGTCCTGTGATGTCTGCAATATCCTTGAGAATCATCGGGCGCAACTTCTTTTGATCACCGCTCAAAAAGAAATCATACTGGTATTGCATGATCGCGTACATGGACTTATACATAGTTTGCTGACGTTGCTTGATAGCGTCGATAAACCACTTGGCAGAATCGATTTTCTGCTTTATGAACATCACAGCTTCCTTCTCCGTCTTGTTCGCTTTTCTTTCTTTCGTAGTAGCCTTGTAGCTCTTCAGCATGTCTGTATACTGATCATTGATGCGAAGGTCTGGCGCGTTTCTACTATTTAAGGTAAGGTCCAATTCTCCATCTCTGTTCTCGATAATGAAGTCAGGTACTATATAGTGTATTCCTTTATTGTTTTGACCAACATGTCCACTGGCAGGCTTTGGATTGAGTTTTAAAATCTCATCGTATGCCTCGCGAAGTTCTACTTCATTGGTGCCAACGTGTCTTTGTAACTTTTGGTAGTGCTTCTTAGAAAACTCATTGAAGTAGTGCTCCAATATCTCTTGTGCATCATAGAAGGCCTGTGGAGGGTGTAATCCCTTCTTAGTCATGGCTTCGATCTTAGCGTTGACTTGGATAAGTAAGCATTCTCTAAGGTCTCTTGCGCCTACGCCAGGTGGGTCAAACTTTTGGATGCGCTTAAGCATGCTAGTCACCTCGTCTGGTAATGCTATAATATTATATGCAAACATCAAGTCGTCTATAATCGCTATAGGATCTCTTCTTAGGTATCCGTCATCATCGATACTTCCTACGATCTGATGTGCAATCTTTTTTTCCCTATCATCTTTGAAGTCCATCAGGCCAACCTGTGTTTCGAGATATTCATGAAAAGTACTTTCCATAGCCACCGTAATGGTTTTCTCTTCTTCGTCTTGGGAATAGTTATTGGCTTGTAGTTTATAACTAGAGGGATCCTCTTCTAAGTATTCTTCGATGTAAGCGTCCAATTCAAATTCTTCTTCCTTGGATGCGAGCTCGTCTTTCTCTACGCCATCTTCTGTATCAGAATCTGCTGAAGCAAACGTCTCAAAATCTTCATCGTTTGAAGCTTCCACCTCTTCCCCTTCGTCCAGGGCTGGATTGGCCTCTAACTCCTCTTTAACTCTCTGGTCCAGCGTCGCCGTAGGGATCTGGAGTAATTTCATCAGTTGTATCTGTTGAGGAGACAACCGTTGTAGCATCTTGTGACCAAGCTTCTGATTCAGCATTCGAATAATTCTTTAACACGATTAGTAAATAAATTCGGATAATCTTGCATATACAATTATCCTAATTTGACGCTCCAAACGTCTTGTTGATTAATCACTAATTGTGACATAGTAAATTTGATAAATTGCCTCGGTGGTTCGTTTGCTTCTTATCTAATGTACAATAAATTAGAGTAAGGCTATATAGAAACCTGAGACTTTAACAAAAAATATGCCAAACCAGTTCAAATTCAATGAATTATTGTCGTAGAATTCAGTTTGAAATTGTATTTTGAGATTCGAGGTGATCTGTACTTGAGATGTTTTTACACGTAATTTTGTGATATCATACATTTGGAGTACGTTAAATTATACCTTAACAAACTGACTTTAGTTTCAGCTTCAGAAGAGTTAAATTTTAATAATTTTTAAATGGCATATAAATGCAAGGAAATCAATATATATTAAAAGAAATTCGCAAGCGAATGAAAAAGCTTGGTGTGGACGCGATGATAATTCCGTCAAGTGATCCTCATCAGAGTGAATATACCGCAAGTCACTGGAAAACAAGGGTTTGGCTCACAGGATTCACTGGTTCTGCGGGTACAGCCGTCATTACCCAAAGGCACGCTGGCTTGTGGACAGATAGCAGATATTTTATCCAGGCAGAGCAGGAGTTAAAGGGGAGTGCTTTTGAACTTCATAAACTCCGAGTACCCCATACCCCTGGACACCTTGCTTGGTTACTAGAAAAACTAAAAAAAGGAGCTTCTATTGGCATAGATGCAAATTTGTTTTCTGTCAGTCAAGTAGAGGCTATGAAGAAGCAGTGTGCCCTTAAAAACATAAAAATTAAAACGAATGGGAGCTTTATTTATCCCTTCTGGAAGAAGCGACCCGCATTACCTCAAAATTCTATTTTTGAATTAAAGCTAAAATACGCTGGTCAGAGCCGTAAGAATAAGTTGGCTAAAATCTGTGACAAATTTACAAATCAGAAAGTTGACTATTGTCTGGTATCAACATTAGATGATATCGCCTGGATTTTGAATCTTAGAGGCAGTGATGTGGAGTCAAACCCAGTGTTTGTGGCCTTTTTAATGGTTGGAAAAAACAAATCCTATCTTTTTGTGGATCCGGATAAGATTTCTAATATTCTATATAAAAGATTACTCAAAGATAAGGTAGTCGTCAAAAAGTATGATGAAATCGATGAATTTTTGAAAACAAGCTCTCAAAAAGCTCGAATTCTTTATGATCCGAATGTTACTTCTATGGCTTTAGCCTCCAAAATAAAACAAGCAAACGGGATTTTAGGGGATACGCCTTCTACATACCTCAAGGCTATTAAGAATCCAACGGAGATTGAAGGCATTCGACAAGCCATGCTAAAGGATGGCGTTGCGTTGACTAAACTATATATGTGGTTAGAGGACAATGTGGACTCCAAGAAGATTGATGAAGTAGCAGTGGCAGAGCGCTTAGCAGCCTTTCGTGCAGAGCAGAAAGGGTATTTTGGAGAGAGCTTTGGTGCCATTGTAGGATATAAAGGAAATGGAGCCATCGTCCATTATAGTGCAAAACGACCGGGCTGTGCCACACTTAAACCCAAAGGCGTACTTTTATTAGATTCAGGTGGACAATATCATTGTGGAACTACAGATATAACGAGGACGACTTGTTTTAGCAAACCTACTAAGGGGCTAATGCAAGATTATACAGCAGTGCTAAAAGGGCATATCGCAGTAGCCAGCTGCGTATTTGCAAAAGGCACTAGAGGGCATCAGTTAGACCTGTTAGCTAGAAAGCCATTGTGGGCATTAGGTAAAAACTATGGCCATGGAACAGGCCACGGGGTGGGCCATTTTTTGAATGTACACGAAGGACCCCAAAGTATCAGCCCTGCTTTAGGAGGAAAAGCAGCCTTGCCTTTTGCACCAGGCATGTTTACCTCCAATGAACCTGGCTTTTATAAGCAGGGAGATTACGGTATTCGAATCGAGAATCTTGTATTGACAGTCGAAATAGAAAAGAACGAATACGGCACGTTTTATGGATTCGAGACATTGACCCTATTTCCTATTGATACTCAGATGATTGCCAATGAAATGCTTACTCGAGATGAAGTAAATTGGATAAATAATTATCACAAAATGGTATACAAAAAGCTATCTCCCTTGTTGAATACAAGGGAGAAAAAGTGGCTTAGAGAAATGTGTAAGTCTATATAAGTACATATTTGACTGTTTTTAGCGTTAAACTTGTCTTAATACAGCCTCAAAAAGCAAGTAAACGAGCACAGAATTTGTAATATATTTATATTGTGAGGTATATAACTCAACGGAAAGTAGTTTGGGACGTTTCTGCTATTTCTTTTGACCACTATCAGCGTTGTGAATACTCACCGATGCTAGGGCATCACCTGCGTTTCACGCCTTGATATTGACCAAAATAAATTCGCATAAATTGTCCCAAACCAATTTCTGTTGAGTATAAATAAATTGAATGGTTCGGTAATTTTTGGAAAATTATAAATAATTGTCAAACCATAGTAAAATCTAAAATAATGACAACAAGGATGTTTTCAATAGCAATTTTTTCATTACTGATTGTTTCTCAAAGTTTTGCGCAAGGAATCGACTTCTTTCATGGCACTTGGGATGAGGCTATGGAAATGGCAAAAAAGGAGGGTAAGGTCATCTTCGTAGACGCGTATACTACCTGGTGCGGTCCATGTAAGCGGATGGCAAGAAATACATTTCCAGATCCGAAAGTCGGTGAATTTTTCAATGCCAATTTCGTCAACATGAAAATTGATATGGAAAAGCCTATGGGTAGAACTTTTCAAAAGAAATATCCTGTAGCAGCTTTCCCAACACTATACTGGATAGGACCAGATGGAGAGACCGTGCATCGTCAAAAAGGTGCCCAAGATGCTGTGAACTTTCTTAAATTAGGAAAGCACGTGGTAAGCAAGGTGGACTTTAGTCAAGATTTTGCCATGGAATACGAAAAAGGAAACAGAGAGCCGCAACTGATATACGATTATGTGAAAGCACTCAATAAGTCAAACAAGTCAAGTGTGTTGGTGGCGAATGAATACATCCGTTCTCAAGACGACCTTACTACAGATTTTAATCTAAATTTTATTTTAGAAGCAGTGACGGAGGCGGACTCGAGAATTTTTGATTTGCTCGTCCAGCATAAGAGTAAAATTGTGGCCTTAAATTCTTCTGAGATAGTAGAAGAAAAAATAATGAAAGCCGCAGATGCTACTGTTAAAAAAGCGGTAGAGTTTGAAGCGGAAAGCTTATTGGAGGAAGCAAAAGAAAAAGTGAAAGCAAATGTTCCCAAAAAATACGCCGGCTTTGCACTAGAATCGGATTTATATTTTCACAAAGCACAAGGTAATTCTGAGCAGTATAGAAAATGCTGTAAAGAATATGCTAAAAAGCAAATTGGAAACGATGCAAAAGGATTACACGAATTAGCTCTTTCCATGTTTGAAAGTTTTAATTATGATGCGGATGCTATGAAAGACGCGGAGAAATTTGCTAAGAAGGCCGCAGAAAATGGCAAGCAAGTGGATTACTATATTACATACGCTACAATCTTAGATAAGAACGGTAAACAAGATTTAGCTGTGAAGTCAGCAGAGTCTGCTTTGGCCTTGGTAGAGAACGATAGAATCACTAAGGGGAAGATTGAGCGAATGATACAAAAACTAAAGAGCTAATTTTTTTAAAATACTAGTATAGCTCAGTTAAACATAAAGTCAAATATGAAGTACTTCATAACAGCAATTCTTTTTATCATGATGGGAGGTCTTTCTATCATGGCGCAAGGGATAGAGTTTTCTACTCAAGAATGGGATAAGGTTTTAGATCAAGCAAAAGCAGAAGATAAAATCGTCTTTGTTGATGCCTATACGGATTGGTGTGGCCCCTGTAAAAAAATGTCTAAGCAAGTATTTACTTCTAAGAAAGTGGGTAACTTTTATAATGATAATTTTATCAGCGTGAAAGTGGATATGGAAAAAGGCAATGGTCCTCAGCTAGGAAAAAATTATGGCGTTCATGTATATCCTACTTTGTTATTTGTGGATGGATTTGGAAGCCTAGTGCATAGAGTGGCGGGCTACCAAAATGTAGAACAGCTTATTGCAGAGGGCAAACAAGCATCAGATCCTCTCAATAGTTTGGCAGCATTAGATGCTAAGTATGAGTCTGGAGAAAGAGACCCCAAATTTTTGAAGGGGTATCTCAAAGCAAAAGCGATGGCTATGGATGGTTCGCATTTACCCATTGCGAAGGAATATTTAAAGACCCAGTCGGATTGGAGTGAGCCTGATAATCTTTCTTTGATTTTCAATTTGACAGAAGATGCAGATTCTGAAATGTTCGATTATCTGCTTGCCAATAAGGCAAAATTTGTAGAACAGTATGGAGCGGGAGAGGTAGAAGGCAAAATCCAAGGGATCATATTTTCTAAGATTGGAGACGAAAACGCAGATTTAAGTATGGAAGAAGTGGGCACGCTATTTCAAAAAGCATATCCAAGTCGTGCCACAAAGATGACCTCAGCTTATAGGATGACTTACACCAGAGAACGAGGAGATAGAGAAGGATTTGGAAGAGCAGCTATCGACCACTTTAAAAATTATCCTACACAAGATCCAGATGAGTTGAACGACGCCGCTTGGACTATGTATCAAGTGATCGACGATATTAAACTATTAAAAGGAGCAACCAAGTTGGTTAAACAATCTATCAAGCTTGACAATGCCTACTATAATACAGATACCTTGGCTGCGTTATATTCTAAAATGGGAAAGAAAGGCAAGGCGCTAAAAACAGCTCAAAAGGCTATCGCTTTAGCAAAGGAGAATAACGAAGATTATTCAACGACGGAAGAGCTTATTCAAAAATTAAAGGCGGGCGAGCTTTAAAAAAAAATAACTACTTGGGTTGTTTGTAGAATGTGTCCTAGAAACTCATCTCACATGTGCAAAAGCACATAAGTTCATCAAAGCGTCTTCCGCTTGTACAAGTCAACATTACCTGTCCCGACCCTCGGGAGTAGTCTCTTTGGTGACTTGTATAAGGGGGGCTTAGAC
>CAYZUW010000200.1:0-7860 GCA_964481325.1 uncultured Saprospiraceae bacterium | reverse complement strand
CACTCACTTCTGCACAGCTCCGCCCCCGACATTCGGGGCAGGTTTTGCAGGCTTTTAAGCCTACGGCATAGCGCGATTACTTTTCAATAATATATATTCAGCTCCCAAAATACCTGTTATTGCTGCTCCATGTTTCTTTATACAATAAGCAAAAAACTATAAACGGAATAGAGACTAGCATTCGTCATTATTTCCATTAATTTTGCAGCAAAGAAATGCTAGAATAGCTGTGCAAAGTCCATTTTTTGGATAAAGCCCTAAAATTTAGGAAAAAAATGAAAATAGATAAACGTTTTTTACTACTTGTTCCTATTGCTGCCCTCTTGTACACGGCAAATATTTGGGGCTACTCCATCTATATCTTAGATGAAGCAAAAAACGCTACCTGTGCCAGCGAAATGTATGATTTCTCCAATTATATAGTTCCGTATTTCAACGCAGAATTGCGCACCGACAAACCACCTTTGCACTATTACTTTATGTCACTGGCCTATGCCGCTTTTGGAACCAATGAGTTTGCTGCGCGCCTGTTCTCAGGGATTTTCGGTTTGCTGACGTTAATCATCACCTATTTTGCTACACTTCGCTTGTTGGATAAAGATTCAGCTTTTTACGCTGCTTTAGTACTCGCTGCCTCTTTACAATTAGTGGTACAGTTTCATTTAGCGGTGCCAGACCCATATCTCATCTTTTTTGTGAGCGCGACCTTATTTAGTTTTCTATTATACGATCAAGGGCATGGCAAAAAATGGTTATGGCTATTTTATGGCGCTATCGCCTTAGCGGTCTTGTCCAAAGGCCCCGTTGCGATTGTTTTGCCAGGTGTCATTGTATTAGCTTACTTGTTTTTTAGTAGCAAGCTGTCGTGGAAAAACGTTTTCGCCATTTTAGATCTGCGTGGGATTGCCTTGTTTTTGGTATTAGCCTTGCCTTGGTACTTGGCAGTGCATTTTCAGACCGATGGTCTATGGACAGACGGATTTTTCTTTAAGCATAACTTACAGCGTTTTACAGGTAGGATGGAAGGACATGGCGGTTTTTTCTTATTACCACTCATATTCATTCTCACGGGAACCTTACCCTTTTCTGTTTTTGCACCCCAAGCCTTTGTACATGCTTGGAAAGATCGAGATAAAAGTTTAATTCTTTTAGCCTTTCTCACAGTAGCTACTTTTGCCATCTTTTTCGCGATATCGCGCACAAAATTGCCTAGCTATACCAGCCCATGCTTGCCATTTATGGCGATTCTATTGGGCTATTATTTCAAAAAAGCCACTGAACAAGAAACGAAATTCAAGAAACACCTTATTAGCTTTCTTATTTTTGGTGTAATTGTTTTAGCCTTTCCTCTTGGAATTTATTTTGGATTGCCACATGAAAAATCACTCGCACACCTCAGTTATTTGGGTATTTATTTTATTCCCATGGCAGTGGCTGGCATTGTCTCATTAATTTTTGCCTTTAGAGGAAAAATATATAATAGTTTCCTCATCATGGGACTTTCCTTTATGATAGGGAGCCTTACCTTTTTCTATGTCGCTTTTCCAAAAGTAGACCAGCTCAATCCAGTAGCCGAAGCACTCGAAACTTTTGATTACCAAGAAAAGATTCTAGCCTATAAAAGCTTTAACCCTTCGTTTTGCTTTTATATTCATAAACCTATTCCAAGAATAAGAGAATTTGACGGCTTGATGAAAGAATTGAAAAACGGAAAAGAAAATACAATTTTATTAACCTACGAAAGACATTGGAAAGAAATCAAAGCAGCCATTGGAGAAGAAGGATTTGAATTACTTCATATCAAGAATAATCTTTTTGAAAATAAAAAATCAATGGTTTTCCGAGTAAATCGAGCGGAGCTAAAATAAAAGCATTTCGCATTTCTATTAGCGGTCATCTAGTGAAATGCTCAAATACTCCTAATCAAGTTTAGCCTCAAACCTAAGTAGCTTCTCCTTGTTTCAATACCATTAATTATAAATTCTGGTTTGAAAGAAGAATGAAATTGAGGCCCTAGTTCAATTTTTGTTTTATGGTCCAATTGATAACTCAATCCCGCATGTATCATATAAGATAGATTAAACAAACCTTCTTGTATTCCTTCAGCTGCCTCTTCTTGCCAAGTAGCAGAGTCAAGATCATAATACCAGAGTGGTATGGTGGAGGGTGCATTGTCAACAAACTCCTCAGGTATTGCAAATTGGATCGCTGCCTCTATTCCTTCAGCTAAGTTAAGTTTTTGACCGCTTGGGCTTTCTAATTCTACCGCAAGCATGCTGAAGCTGCCCAATTGTACCTCTTCACCGTTTGCGTCAATTCCTCCTAGATCACCAGGGATAGAGTGAATACTGTTTCTGTCACCTTGGTCGATCAGGCTCATAAAAATATTTACTGACCCATCGTATGGAATATTCGTCCCATCCAATATATAGGCATCAGGAGCTATGTTGATGAATGTAGTTAATCCATTTCTAGATACGCTTAAAGAGGCCTCCTCCATTGAGTTGACTGTTGCTTGATTAGCAGCTTTTGAAGATAACTCAAAATCAACTATTGACCTATTTCGGCTAGTGGTGAATGCTCTAGATGTTTCGAAAAAATTGGATTTAGAAACTTTTAGTACAACTCTTTGACCTTCCATTAACTGCATGTCACCAAATGAGTATAGTCCATTTTGATCTGTTAAGATGTTCTCACCTTCCAAGCTGACAGTAGCATTTGAAACTGGATCTCCGTTTCTATCCGTCACCTGCCCTGATACGGCCCCCTCAATCATTAAAGTAGGGTTAGGGTCTCTAATTTCTATGATCCTATCTTCATCATCTCTACAGGAACTCATGCCCAACAACAGACCAATTAACATTCGGGGCAGGCTTTGTCGTGCTTTGATACCTCTGGTATGTCGCGATAGACCTGTATTTACTGCGTTTTAAGCAATAAAAACGAATAATACTCACATTCTAACGAATACTCATTCAGCGTGCCCACTTGCTATTGTACCCCTTCACAAGCTCTGATTTGCCCTTAGATTGCAGTTGTAATTGAATTGTGAGCCCAATCGGATAGTTTCCAGAATGGACTCAATTAATCATAAAAAACTGTAATCATGAAAAACGTAATTAGAATTTTCGCCCTTGTTTTATGTACAGGTTTAATCAGCCTACTATCTGTTTCCGCACAATCAGATAAAACGCTAGCTCCTTATTTCAAAGTAACCAGCGAATACGCCAACATCGAATCGCTGCCGCTCAAGTCGACCAACGCAGAAGTGAATATCTCTGGTGTAGTGGCAGATATAGAAATCTCTCAAGTATATGAGAACACAGGTGCTTTTCCTATAGAAGCTATTTATGTATTTCCGATGTCGACCAATGCGGCTGTATATGATATGGTGATGAAGCTAGATGGAAGAACTATAGACGCAGAAATCCAAAGAAAGGAAGAAGCTAAAGCGAACTACCAGGTAGCTAAGCAAGATGGAAAGCGAGCATCTCTCTTAGAACAAGATAGACCGAATGTGTTTACGATGTCTGTGGCGAATATTATCCCTGGAGATGAGATAGAGGTAGTCTTGAGATATACGGAGACGATTGTCCCGCAGTCTGGAGAATATGAATTTGTTTTCCCAACCGTAGTAGGACCTCGTTTTACAGGTGAGCAAAAGAACCAGAATGCATTGGCTCAAAATGTAGCCTATACCTCAGAAGGAATATCGCCTAACTATGATTTTAATATTGCTTGCCAAGTGAATGCAGGCCTGCCTATCGCGGACATGACCTGTGCAACACATGAAACTATTATAACTTACTCTGATATGAATACAGGATTTGTGTATTTACATCCAGATGATAAAGATGGAGGGAATAGAGATTTTGTGTTGAAGTATTCCTTGTCCGGAAAGAAAATAAATACAGGTTTGTTGCTACACGAAGGCAAAGATGAAAATCATTTTATGCTTACCGTTCAACCTCCAAAGAAAGTAGCCCTAAAGGATATCCCTCAGCGAGAATATCTATTTGTAGTGGATGTATCAGGATCTATGCATGGATTTCCACTAGACGTAACTAAGAAGTTAATGCGAAACCTCATGAGTAATCTACGTCATGACGATAAATTTAATCTACTTCTTTTTGCCAGTGGTGCGAATGTATATTCCCAAGAGTCTGTTTATGCAAACCCAACGGAAGTAGAAAATGCAATCGCAATGCTGAACGAAACTTCTGGTAGCGGAGGTACACGCTTACTCAATGCGCTAGATAGAGTATTGGAAATTCCAAAGTGCGACGAAGGTTTATCTAGATCGGTAGTGATTATTACAGATGGATATATTTCAGTAGAAGATGAAGTATATGATTTGATTCAGAAAAATAGTGGAGAATTTAATTTTTACTCTTTTGGGATAGGAAGTTCTATCAATAGATACTTGATAGAAGGAATCGCACACGTCGGAAATACAGAACCCCTATTTGTAAAAGATACACAAGAGGCGGCACCCAAGGCAAAGGACTTTAGAGAATTTATCGCGGCACCTGTTTTGACGGATATAAATATCGACTGGGGGGATTTTGACGTGTATGATGTAGAGCCAGCGAATATCAATGACGTGTTGGCGGAGAGACCAGTAGTTGTCACAGGAAAGTACAGAGGCGCAGCCAAAGGGAATATTGAATTGACAGGAAAGTCAGGACGCGAGGACTACAGAGCAATTTATGATGCAGAAAATGCACAGGCAGATGAATCCAATGCAGGAATCCAATATCTCTGGGCAAGAAATAGAATCAAGATTCTAGATGACTATATAAAATTAGCACCCAATGATTTTAGAATTGAAGCGGTTACAAAGCTAGGTTTAGCTTATAGTTTATTGACAAACTATACTTCTTTTATCGCCATCGATCATCATGAAATAGCAACTAATGAAAATGCGGTTCCTGTAGATCAGCCTTTACCATTACCGCAAGGCGTACCGAATAGTGCGATAGGAAATACAAACACTTTAGCCTATAACCAAGGTGGAGTAGGCGCGGACTTGATGATCACCAATCCAGTAGATGGAATGCTATTAAAGTTGGTTTATGATATAGAGGCGCCAAGTTTACGAACTGGAGAGATTAGGTTCTTAGAAATGGAAATCAGCAAAAAGATAGATCAGATGATCAAAGCCTTTGGCCTAGAGAAAGTAAATGGCTTGCAACTAGAATTGATGATCGACATCAGAGGTAAGATTGCTAAACTAGAAATGGTCGACACCGATATGGATCCAGTAGTAGTCAAAGAATTATTGCGCCACATTGAAGCATGGACTTTTAAATTTAGAAAAGGGGAGAATACCAGATTTGTATTATCAATAAGTTAATTATCAATTTTCAATGCTTTGGTGCCTTGTTCAAGTAAGGGAAGACTTAGGTTCACTTAAGTGGTTTCGCACACATCAAAGAAGCCTTAATAAAAATAGAATTATTAACACCAAAATGTATATGTATTGTCCGCCCATGATAGTAGGTAAGAAAGAATTGGAGGAGGGGCGCAATACTTTTTAAATCAAAATAGTAATCATGAAAAATACCATAATCATATTCATAGCCATATTTATTTGCCAAAGCCTAAACGCACAAGAAAACCATTGTGAGAAAAGACCTTCCGTTACTTTTATACTCGGAGCAGATGAAAAAGACTCGGACCAGTTTTATGCATTAGCCAAAAAATTTTACTTGACAAATCAAGAGGAGCAAACAGATTACTTTGTAGATACATGTAGGTCTCTTTTTGCAGTGAGAGATTTTTTGGAGCTCAATCATAGTACTCTTGCATGGGGGAAGATAAACTTAGTGTTGCATAGTAATCAATGGACTGGGATGTCTATATCGGTGATGCCTGATGGTGAGCGTGCAAGCGTAGAGTCTGTATTTGAAAATATTCAGAATGAAACTTTTCTTCCTTTAGCAAATTCAATAATAGATCAGGATACAGAGATGAATTTTATCTCCTGTGGATTAGGGAAAAATAAAGACCTGCTTTATGCGATGCAATTGGCTTTCGGTGATTTTGATGATCAGCAACCTAGCATAAATTCATCTGAAGATTTTGTTTACTTTGGATACGATGAGCGCCAACAAGTAGTGACTAGAAAACTAAGCCCTTATTATGCTTTTTATCGAACTGCCTACAAGCCAGCAGATCTACACCTCCAAAGACAGTTTCAAGATAGATATCCAAATGTGCCGATTGATTGGTTAGCGGCTATGAATACTAATAGCGCTAATGAGGAAGTAGACGTGTTTCACACAAAATTTAATGTGCCCATAGTTTGGAATGTGGCATTAGATGTGCCTGCCGAGAGAGTACAGATAGAATCAAAGCATGACGAAATTGATTTTGTGCGTGCGCAAGAAGACTTGATGGAGTTATTGGAGAAGTATAATATCCCAATTGAAAAATTTAGATGGAATATTTCTATCACAGAAAAGGAAGGGAAGGCGCACGCGACTATAAAGGGGAAGTCTACAGTGGTGTGTGTGCTTGCTTCTAGTTAGTAAGAATACCTACTCTCATGTGTGCTAAGCTAGGCGGATGCAAAAGGAAAACACCTAAAGCTTGTCCCGATTTATCGGGGGCACCTGAGCGAATCATACGTGTACTAGGCACCTAAGAAAAACTAAGGTGGCTTGTGCAAGATAGAGAAGTCTTAGGTTGCTTAGGTGTTAAAACGAACATGTAAGCTTAGCATTCTAAAATAAAATTATGATAATACAAATACACTTTTTCAACCTTTAAATTTTTTTATTATGAAAAATGTAATGATGTTAATAATCGGCTTATTCACACTTTGTACAAGTATGGAAAATGTAAATGCGCAAAATGCAAATTTTAAAACAGGAGATGAATTGTATGTATATGCCTACAACGGATTGAACCTAAGAGCCGAACCATCTACCAGTTCGCCTGTAGTGGAAAAACTAGACCATTCAGACGAAGTCAAAGTACTACAAGTATTGCCTGAAAGAAAAGAAATAGATTTTCGCCAAAGCAGTTGGATAGAAGTGGATGCCTATGGCAAAAAAGGCTACCTCTTTGGAGGTTACCTTACAGCGGTAGAACCCATGTATCTAGACGCTGAATCTTTTGATTGTGATGCAGAGTTGTATTATATGGATTGGGTTTTGGATATCCTAGGAGATGCGGCGCCTGTTGTACAAAATGAAGAGATGCCAGTGGGCAATGCTTGGTCGACGAAGAAGGGAGAAACAACAACCTATACAAGTTATGCCTCTGGCGATATGTTGTACTATAAAACTGGGCCAGATACCGATAGCTACTATTTCGAAAGTATGCAACTAAACTACAATGATGTGCTCAACTTTATGGAATATTTAGTCGCTTGTCAAAACAGATTTTGCCCCATAGACTCAGAAGAAGGTAAGTCTATCTTTAAACCCATCAAAAATATTTATGGGGAATTGGTGAGGGTAGATTGTACGGCGCCACTCGCTATCAGTGCACAGCAGAAAGGGGCGAGGATGATAGTGAAGATGGAAACTTGTTTGTAGGGGGCGCCGCTCTCCCATGTGCGGAACCACCAAAGGGAGCCTGAGCCTTTTCTCGCGAGTACAAGTCACCAAAGTTTTATAAAAATACTTTGGTGACTTGAACATGTGCCCTTAGCCTTTGGTGAACTCCCGAGTGTCGGGACAAGTTCTGGTGGTTTCGAACGAGTTAATTTAGCTATTCGTGTTCACAGAATCACTATACAGTCGCGCAGTGCCGCAGGCATGAAGCTCGACAAACGGAGTGCGTAGGGATAAGCGCAGACTGTGAAAAAACTAATGTGAATGATTCTTTTACATACATAGAATTTTGTAT
>CAYZUW010000199.1:0-7879 GCA_964481325.1 uncultured Saprospiraceae bacterium | reverse complement strand
GTCTTTGCTTCACTAAAAGAGGAGCCTTGTTCGATAAGATGCTCTACTCTATTTTTTTCAAGCGTAGTTAATAGGTTTACATTAATACTTGATTGATTTGTCAAGTCTACTAAGGCGGAGAGATTTAATTGTGCTTGAGAATTTTCACCAGTTATTTCATTAAAGTAAAAACCACTTGCTCTCAACTCTACAAAAGAAGAGGCGAGGGTCAAATTTGAGATTTCAAAAGAACCAAGATTATTTGTTATATTTTCAGTAAATGATCTACCTGTAGGGCTGAGGTCATTTTCCAATTCTAAAATTGTGATAGTAGAACCGATTAAGTAAGGTCCTTTTTGAGATAGACCTTGGATGGAATTCACAGTAAAGGTGTCGCCATCTGGTTCCTCCATGTTGGGATCCATTTCTTCTTCCATTTTCTCCTCCATAGGAGATTCATCATCACTATTACAAGAAGTCAGAACGGATAAAAAACATAGGAAAAAAACGCAATAGAAAAGTCTATTTGTATTCATGGGTATTTGCTTTAGAGTTTGTTGTTTAATGTATACAAAGATAAGTCAAAATCGCTAAGATTGCAAATTGAATATAGCTTTAAACAACCCTATATTTAGTTAGCCTAAACCAATATTTGTAGATCTTACTAAAAAAATGTTATTTTATCAGTGTTATCGTTTTTAGAAAAAAAAGGCCCTCACTTTATTCAAGTAAGGGCCTTTTTTGAGAAATAAAACAGCCAAAAAACTATTTGGCAATTGTCTTGATTAACATTCCTTGAGTTACTTTATCCGTCAATAGCATACCATTGATCAATGCTAATTCATTATGTCTAGAAGCAGCCATGCCAGCGTCGTTAAGTGCTTTTCTTAGCGTACCAGTCGTTTTTACAGTTGTGATTTTGATACGTTCTGGTTTTACATTTAGCTTGCTTGGATCTGTCAATTGCTTGAATTTTTCAAAGTTCTGTGTAAAGGTGCCAGAGTACCTGCTAAAGTCTGCAGGTGCCGCTATACCGTGGAAAACATAAATATTGGATCCGTACTTAATAAGGTATGTCATGAGACGAAGTTTAGCACCAGTTTGCTCATTGACTTGGTCACCGATAAATGCTAGGGCCGGCAAACCATTTACCGTTTCATTTTTTTCTTGGATAACATTTAGTTTATAGTTTGTTATCAACTCCTGCTTCACAGTATTTAGATTGGTACCTGGAGTCAAAGTGAAAATAGCAAATGCTTTTTGATCAGGAGCTACCATTTGCACTTGTTGTGGAGAATTATTTAACTGCCAGCCACCCGGTACAGGGAACTGAAATTTTAATCCAGGATGATAAAACACATTGTTCTCCACATAGCCTTGTTGCGGATCTTCCCCATAGACCATACCATCTATCAATCTTAGATAACTATCTCTATTTACTTTTAGATTTGTTCTGTTTGTTTTTGCTTGTTCTTCCTCCGCTAACTGATGCACACGTGCATTTCTATTAGCTGGATTAGGATGTGTAGACATAAACTCAGGAATAGACTGACCAGAATTTTCTTGCATACGAGATAGCGTTTGGAAGAAGTCTGCCATCTGATGCGCATCGTATCCCACTTTAGTAGAATACTCTACCCCTAGCACATCTGATTCACTTTCATGGGCTCTACTAAACTTCAAGAACAAGAGTTGTAGTCCTTGCGAAGCTTGCTGGGAAAACTGCGCAAACTCTGGAGATAGAACACTACCCGCTACTAGTCCGACATTGGCTAGGATTTGCTTGGTCTGCTGACGTGCACCATGTCTAGCGGTAATATGTCCGATCTCGTGCCCAAGCACGCCGGCAAATTCTGCTTCATTATTGAAGTGCGCCAAGATTCCTCTGGTGAAGTAAACGTATCCTCCAGGCAGTGCAAATGCATTCACTACTGGCGAATCAAGCACCTTGAATTCGTATGCTAAATGTGGGCGATGGGATATTTTAGCCATTTGTTGACCCTTGGCATTGATAAAAGATTGAATCTTGTTGTCACTGTATAATCCAAAACTGGCCACAATAGAAGGGTCATTTGCTTTCCCTAGACTAATCTCTTGTGCCTCTGACATGAAAGATATCCCTTTCTTTCCCGTAACAGGATTTCTAGAACAAGTACTCACTAAGAATACTAAGGACATAAAGAACATCGACTTTAAAAACAGGTTTTTCATCTTTGTATTTTTAATTTTTCAAACAGTAATTGTGTTGTTTAGTTAAAAGCTTTCTTCTTTAGACGTAGCCAAGGCTTTAAAAAGGTCTAAAATTCATATAAATATTAAACAATATATAGCATTTCTTTATTTTATAGACATATAATCTGAATTATGACAACACTTAAGGCGGGCGATAAGGCTCCTGATTTCAATATTCCAAATCAAGATGGAGAGCTGACTAGCCTCAAAGATTTTAAAGGAAAGAAGCTGGTGCTCTTCTTTTACCCTAAGGATAACACACCGGGTTGTACCGCAGAGGCATGCGACCTGAGAGACAATATCGATGCTTTGAGCAATGAGGGCTACCATATACTAGGCATCAGCCCAGACTCAGAAAAGAAGCACCAAAACTTTATCGAGAAGTTTGATTTACCTTTTCCATTATTAGCGGATACGGAGCAAGCGATGCTCAAAGCTTATGGAGTATGGGGCCCGAAGAGTTTCATGGGTAAAGACTATATCGGGGTTCATCGCACTACCTTCCTGATCGACGAGAAGGGCAAGATATCGGAGGTCATCAGTAAAGTGAAGACTAAAGAGCACGCCGCTCAGATATTGAATGTGTAGGTAAACTAGAGGTACCTCTAATTTTGTAAATTGGTTTTGGGGATATCCACTACCTGTCGGTGTGGTCGGGCTGTACGTTATTATGGTATGGGCCTGCGCAGAGACGCGATGAATCGCGTCTGGACCCCGTGCTTCTATACCATGTCACTTCCATCCCTTATCTCTACGCGCCTCTGGCTTGTCGTGCTTTGGTGCCTGTGGCACGTCGCGACAAACTACACGCTCATTTTATAGCATATGTGTGTACGAAGACGCATTGCATGTAACTCTTTGATAACCGCCTTGCAGTACATGAGGCAATCTCTACGCCGCTCGCTCTTACTGCACAATCACTTTCTGGTAATAAAACTCGCCCCCTATAACTGCATGCAAGATGTACATCCCCGCTTGCAAATTTCCGAGATTTAAAGTAATCCGCGAACCAGAAAGGAGTTCTTTATCTAAAGACATCGCTACTCCTTTGACATCAAAAATCTGTAGCTGTGTTACTTGCTGAATAGATTGTTTGTCTAAGTCTAAATGAAGTAGTCCATCAGTTGGATTTGGAGATACAGATATTTCCTTTGCTGCGGGTGTAAAGATAGCGTCAATAACAAAAGTGAAAGAGTCGCTTAGCGCACAACCATTGGCGTCGGTTACAGTCAACTCATATTCAGTGCCATTGATTGGATTGTCTATAATAGCAGAATCTGCATCTACATTCCAATCATAAGTGAACTCACCTGTTCCACCAGTGACAAGTGCTTCCAATTGATTATTGTCATTGATAATAAATTCTAAAACAAGAGGTTCCGATATTTCTACAGTAAATACTGCTATTGCTTCAATACAACCATTATCATCTGTAATATTAAAATTGTACTCACCAGATCTATCAGCAATTGCTATCGGGAAAGCTTCTATTGTTAAGCCTTCTTGCTCTTCCCAA
The DNA here is from genome assembly GCA_964481325.1 of uncultured Saprospiraceae bacterium. Classification (GTDB taxonomy): domain Bacteria; phylum Bacteroidota; class Bacteroidia; order Chitinophagales; family Saprospiraceae; genus JALZVN01. The sequence continues at coordinate 4,152 of CAYZUW010000199.1, read as the reverse complement.
AAACCTTGACAAGGAAATTGAGTACTATTAATCAATTCTAGACAAGGGTCTATTCGTCTTGTTTCTTCACAAGTTATTTCATTATCAATTTCTTGAAAAAATACAATTCCTGCTCCTGGTCCAACACCCTCCAAAGAGCTACTCAAACAACCATTTTGTAGATTGGTTACTGTCAATTCATAAACTCCTTGATCGCCAATAAGTATAGACGGCAGTGTTGGGTCGGAGAATATAGTCCCATTTGTAGTAGTCCACTCGAATGTTGCTTCTTCTACTGGTATGTCGATGTTCGCAATCAATGTAATGGTATCGGTGACACAGTCAAAACTACCTTGTGCAACAATGAAAACAAAAGGTTCGACCAAGTCTTCTTCGATTTCAGAAGTATCTGTGGCCATCTCACCAGTGTTGGTATTCGTAACCGTAAGCGTGTAAAACCCAATCTCCGTCACTGTTGGATTCTTTTCAGTACTGAAGACAGTTCCATTTTGGTCTGTCCACTGGTAAGTAAATTCTGGACCAGTAGATGTATTAGGTCCTCCTAACGTAAAGCTGTTTCCAACGTTAATGCAATTAATAACTATTTCCCCCGCATCAGCTATAGGGGTGCTTGCGTCAGAGTCAATATCATATTCATATCTCGTCACAAATCCTGTAGATATATCTCGTCTCAGGAAAGCGTAAAGACCAGTTTGGCTCACTTCTGCAAGAGGGAAGTCTGTAACCACTAAACCTTCTCTTTCTATCCATTTGAACTCGAAGTTTGAACTTCGCTCCAAAGGATATGGGGTGTGGATAATTCCACTAGTATCTTCTACTATTTCCGTAGGATCTAGTGTGATTGGGAATGCAGAAGCAACAATAGACTCCAAAGGAATCGTTTCTGAATCAAAATTTTGTTCTACTACTACTGCAGCCTCTACTAAGCATCCGCTGATAGTATTAGTCACCGCGAGCGTATAGACTCCTGCAATGTCGACCTCTAAGTCCTCTTCAGTAGACACTAAGGTGCCGCTTGAATCAAACCATGCGAATGTTGCATCTGCTGCATCTGGAGTAAACAAAGTAGTATTAATAGTGATTAAGGGATTTTCGAAAGTTAATGGGGCAACTGGACCAAAAATGAAATTTGGCGCTTCAAAATCTTCTGCTACTAAGACTTGGTCTTGGATGGACTCTCCAGTCACTAGATCTGTAACTATTAATGTGTACAGCCCTGCTTCAAAAACTTCTACAGTAGATGAATTGGCTATTTGACTACCATTGTCATCTTGCCATTCGTAATCTATATTTGCTCCAGTAGAAGTATTCACGCCGCCTATCGTTACAGAACCAACAACGCAAGTCAAACTTTGTGTCTCCCCTGCATCTGCAAGTACATTATCGTATACGGTATAAATGTAATTGTAATCGCAGCCAGTGGCTAAGTTGGTAGCCACAAAAGTATACTGACCAGGCTGAGAAATTTCAGCAGTCGTATCGTCAATTGGTGTAAGTCCAGCGGTTGCTTCCCATGTCAAATTTAGATTTAGGTTATTAGGGAATTCATCTGCAATAATGGTAATAGGGTATACGCTAGATTGAGTAGGTTCAATGTCAAAACTGCCTCCGTCTACATTTTCAAATACTTCCACTATATGTGCAGAACTACAGCCATTGATAAGATTAGTAACGGTAAGTATGTACACGCCTGGTTCATCTACATCTACGTTAGGTTGATCCGTCGCAGTGACGATATTACCAGGAAGTGCTGACCACTCAAAAGTAACATTAGTACCTATGGAAGAAAATCCTTGGAGGGTGACTACTGTATTGTTGCAATCTAAAACTCCAGGAGTCGGAATATTGATACTGGGTACAACGCCGTCAATAAGAACAGATACCATATCCGTAGCAAAGGTATTGTCCGTAGTATTAAATACGGATAAAGTATAGATACCTGGTTCAAACACTTCTATAAAAGGGGTAGTCCCTATTACGTTGCCGTTTAGTCCTGTCCATTCGTATATAAAATTAGGACCTACAGAAGTATTGTTGGATCCTATAGTTGCGTTTGGGTTATTGCAAGTTATTTCTACATCTGGACCCGCGTCTGCCACGGTACCGCTCACAAATTGTACTGTGTATATAAAACTAGTGGTGCATCCCGTAGCAGAGTCAGTCTTAACAAAAGTATACGTGCCTGCTTGACTAATTTCTGCCAAAGGAAAATTTGTAACGGTCAAACCTGCCTGCATAGTCCATGCATAAGTGCAGTTGGGGTCTTGTATGAAGTTGCTCGGGTCAATGATGTAGGTAGGAGTAGTACTAGAAATGGTAGGCTGCACCTCCGTTTGATTTTCCTGCTCAACATTTACATCAACTATTTCTTCGGCAATGCAATTATTAGCGCTATTAAAAATCGTTAAAGTATAGACGCCCCCTTGATCAACAATGATAGAGGCTTGACTTGGATCTGAAAGAATATTACCATCAAAAGTTTCCCATGCGTAAATTGCATTTGATGGGTCTACATTGGATACGGTAGCAACGAGAGTAGCAGTTGGTGTAAAGCAAGTAATAGTAGGCGATGGGGAGATAGACAAATCAGGTACTTCAATATTTTCTGTCACTATCACTACATCGATAGCCATCTCGCCTGTGCTCACATCGTTTACAGTCAATGTATATTGTCCCGCCTGAAAAACGTCAGTCTGGAAAGCACCGCTGATTTGATTCCCAGATTCATCCGTCCATATGTAAGAAATATTTTGACCAGTAGTTGTATTTGGTCCGCCTAGAGTAACGGCGTTGACATCACATGTTAAAGTTTGGTCTGGTCCTGCATCAGCGACAAGAATGGTCATGAAATTTACGGTGTATATAATAGTAGTAGGACAACCATTAATTGCGTTTGTTGCTACACATGTGTAGATGCCCGCTTGGGTGACGTCTAATGTAGGAGCAGAACTTAATGGAGTTCCATTTTGGTCAGTCCATGAAAACTCCCAAGGAGATAAAGCCAAATCAATAAACTCCGTGGCGTTTAGAGTAGCTATAGTATTGGAAGTGGTTATGGTGGGGACATTGATAGTCTCTACTGTTCGGTCGACTACTACCAATACACTAGATATAGCTGTGCATCCATTACTGTTATTTGTTACAGTTAAAGTGTATGGCCCTTCTTGATTAACTGTTACGCTCGATTCAGTTTGAGTTGACAAAATTCCACCAGAATTACTATTCCAAATATAGCTCACATTAGGTGTATTGGAAGTGGCAAAAAGAGTTACTGATTCATTTACACAATTGAGTTCCTCTGGAGAACCAATAAATACATCTGGAGTGTCAAAATCGTCAAACACTGTAGTCTCATCACTCGCTGTTTCCCCAGTAACAATATTGGTAACGGTTAATGTATAAACCCCAGGTAAGTCGATTGAAACATTGATTTGATTTCCGACTATGTTTTGTGCAGCATCCGTCCATTCATATATTACATCAGTTGTAGTTGGGTTATTAGGACCGCCGAGTGTAACGGAGGAATTGATGCAGGTAAGTGTTTGGTCAGGTCCTGCATCTGCGACAAGAATGGTCATGAAATTTACGGTGTAAATTAAAGTAGTGGCGCAACCATTTATGGGGTTTGTCGCTATACAAGTGTAGATGCCGGTTTGGTTAATCTCTAATGTAGGATTATTGCTTATTGTTTGACTTCCATCTGGGAAAGTCCATTCAATATCCCAAGCCTCTAGCCCCAAATCAATATCAATAAACTCCCTGATATCTAGAGTGATTGAAGATTCAGAAGTAGTGATGGGAGGGACGTTAATAGTTTCTTCTTCTTCTTGATTAGAGACAACTACTACTTCATCTGAAGCATTGCATCCGTTGTCTGGGTTGGTAACAGTGAGGGTGTAAACACCAGGTTCGGCAACTTCTGCATTTTGATCATTGGATATCACAAAGCCCGCATCATTTCTCCATTCAAAGCTTGCGTTCGGATCATCTGAATCTCCTTCGAGAAGAACTACTGTTTGGGTACAGGATAATTCTTGTTGTACTAGTGCAACGGCAATAGGGAATGAAGTATTTTCCAACACCGCTACGGACTCCATGACGCTACATCCATTTTCAGCATTCGTAACTATAACAGTATATTCCCCTGATAAG
>CAYZUW010000198.1:0-7899 GCA_964481325.1 uncultured Saprospiraceae bacterium | reverse complement strand
AAGTATCTGCACCAACAGGTACAATCATGAATTCTTGAAAATCTATACTATTATCTGCGTGAGATCCTCCATTTAAAATATTCATCATTGGTACTGGAAGTGTATTCGCACCCACCCCACCAATATATCTATATAGAGGCATTCCACAATCAATCGCCGCAGCCTTTGCCACAGCTAAGGACACCCCTAGAATAGCATTAGCTCCAAACTTAGATTTATTTTTCGTGCCATCTAACTGTATCATGGTTTGATCGATCAATACTTGATCCGTAATAATCATTCCTTCCAGTTCAGCAGCAATATCATGGTTAACGAAATTACAAGCTTTTAGTACTCCTTTACCGAGATATCTTTTCTTGTTTTTATCCCTCAACTCAACAGCTTCATACTTACCAGTAGATGCACCTGAAGGAACGGCTGCCCTTCCCATTGCACCTGTATCAGTCATTACTTCGACTTCCACGGTTGGGTTACCTCTTGAATCAAGAATTTCTCTTGCAGATACATCAATAATAAATGGCATAGGAATTTATTTTGCGATTGCCTTAGTAGCAATCATTAAGTTTTTAAAATCAGCAAATAAATATCTTGCATCATGTGGTCCAGGAGATGCTTCTGGGTGGTACTGTACTGAGAATGCCTTTTTGTTTTTCACTTTAATACCTTCTACAGTATCATCGTTCAAATTGATATGGGTAATCTCAATATCGGGATTTGACTTTATAGATTCAGCCTTAACACCAAAGCCATGGTTTTGGCTAGTGATTTCGCTTTTGCCTGAAATCAGGTTTTTAACTGGATGGTTAAGTCCTCTGTGTCCATGCTTCATTTTGTAAGTATCAAGCCCCATCGCCAATGCTAATATCTGATGTCCCAAACATATTCCAAATAGTGGGATATCTTCGTTTAGTGCTCTTTTAGCCAAGTCAATGGCATAATTCATTGCCGAAGGGTCTCCTGGTCCGTTGGAAAGAAAAATACCATCTGGTCCCCATTTTTTCACTTCTTCAAAATCTGTGTTGCTTGGAAATACTTTTAGATAAAATCCTTCATCTACCATGCATTGCAGTATGCTTTTCTTCACCCCATAATCCATAACTGCAACTTTAGTTTCCTTATGTGAATCCCCAAAGTAATATTCAGCTTTAGTAGACACTTGTGAAGCTAATTCAAGACCATTCATATTTGGAACCGATTGGAGCATTTTCTTTAACTCCTCAATTTCTGTCACTTCAGAGCTTATGATTGCATTCATCGCTCCTTTCGTCCTAATTTTCTTAACAATAGATCTCGTGTCTAGATCGTAAATGGCTACTGTATTATTAGACTCGAAATACTCTTGTATAGACGAGTCTGCTAAAGGCCTTGAAAATTTATTATTAAATGATCGGCAAACAAGTCCGTTTATTTTTACATTTTCGGACTGTGCCTCTATATTCTTAATACCGTAGTTTCCAATATGAATATTGGTAGTGACCATGATTTGTCCAAAATAGGACGGATCAGTAAATATTTCCTGATAGCCTGTCATCCCAGTATTAAAACATATTTCGCCAGTAGCAGTTCCTTTAACACCTGCGGCTTTTCCATGGAATACAGTACCATCATCTAGCAATAAGATTGCTTTTTCCATCAAAGAAGATTTTGCTTGTTTATTGGCCTCAAAGATAACCAAGTATTGGGATATAAGTAAAAAAGGCAATACCTTATACTAGATATTGCCTTTCTTATTTTCTTATGATTCAACTTATTCTTCTTCTGAACCAGTTGCTTTATTTGTAGCTTTTTCCACTTCTTCTGTAAAAGCTTCTTTTGTAGTCGCTGCCGCTGCAGTGGCTGTTGCTGCTGCACCAGACTTTTTACTTCTTCTTGTTCTTTTCTTCTTGCCCTTACTATCGTCTCCCTTAGAAGTTCCGCCAGTGTATATACTGTTAAAGTCTACAAATTCGATAATAGCCATTTCAGCACTATCACTCATTCTATAACCAGTCTTAATAATTCTTAAATATCCGCCTGGTCTATCTGCTACTGCTTCTGAAATGGTTGAAAATATTTCTGATACTGCAGTTTTATTCCCAAGGTAACTAAACACAACCCTTCTATTATGAGTAGAGTTAGACTTCCCCTTAGTTATCAATGGCTCAAGGTAAACTCTCAGCGCTTTAGCTTTCGCTAAAGTTGTTTTGATTCTTTTATGCTCAACTAAAGCAATAGACAGGTTTCTTAATAAGGCTTTTCTGTGTCCTTTTTTCCTTCCTAAGTGATTTACTTTTTTACCATGTCTCATTTTACAGGGTTTTTAGTTTTAAAAATTATTATCCTCGCAGCATGGAAAATCACATAACCGCATTTATTTAATTAGGAATTAATCCTAAATTAATCTTCGTCTAACTTATATTTAGATAAGTCCATTCCGAAAGTTAGTCCTTTGTTTTGAAGCAAATCTTCAATCTCTACTAAGGACTTCTTACCGAAGTTTCTGAACTTTAACAATTCATATGTGTCGAACTTAACTACTTCTCCTAGTGAATTAATTTTAGCCGCTTTCAAACAATTGTATGCTCTTACAGATAAATCTAAATCTTCTAGAGAAGTCTTCAACAGCTTTCTCATATGCAAAATATGTTCATCTACTATGTTGTCTTCACGATCTTTCTCACTATCAAAAGTGATATTTTCATCTGTTATCAACATTAGGTGCTGAATCAAAATTCGAGAAGCTTCTTTAACTGCCTCTTCAGGATGAATAGTTCCATCAGTAGTTACATCAAGAGTAAGCTTTTCATAATCCGTTCTTTGCCCAACCCTTGTATTAGACACCTTATAGGCAACATTCTTTATTGGTGTATAGATTGCATCTATTGGTATAACACCTATTGGTGCATCTTTAGGTAGGTTTTCACCTGCTGGCTTATATCCACGTCCTTTAGATACTGTAAATTCTATTTCAAGATTAACTGAAGGCTCCATTCTACATATGAGCATATCAGGATTCATTATCTTAAATACGTTTGTATGCTCTTCTATATCCCCAGCTCTAAACTCCTCTTTACCTGAGATGGTTAAGTATATCTTTTCTGAATTGATCTCCTCTTCTTGAATCAATTGCTTTAATCTAACTTGTTTAAGATTTAGTACTATATCTACCACATCTTGCACTACACCTTTAATTGTAGAGAATTCATGATCGACACCTGCAATTCTCACTGCAGAAATAGCAAATCCTTCAAGAGAAGAAAGCAATACTCTTCTTATCGAGTTTCCTATAGTTTGCCCAAATCCAGGCTCTAATGGTTTAAATTCGAATTGTCCTTCAAAATCAGTAGCCTTCTGAAGAATAATTTTTTCTGGTTGTTGAAAATTTAAAATACTCATATAATCTTTTTGATGAGGATTTAAAAAAGGCTAAAATGTATTTTACTTAGAGTAGAGTTCAACTATTAGCTGCTCGTTGATCTTCTCAGGTATTATTTCTCTTTCAGGGTATTCTATAAATTTACCTTCCATCTTGTCAGGACTAAATTCCAACCAAGAGAACTTCTTAACCTCTGCACCTGCAGTTGCTACATGCTGAATGATAACTTCAATATTTTTAGATTTTCCTCTAACTGAAATCACATCACCTGGCTTCAACTGAGCAGAAGGAATGTTGTTTAATACACCATTCACAACAATGTGTCTGTGAGATACGAGTTGACGAGCTGCTCTTCTAGTAGGAGCTATACCCATTCTAAATACAGCATTATCTAATCTAGCCTCAAGCAATTGTAAAAGCACTTCACCAGTAACTCCTTTCTTACTAGAAGCCTTTTCGAAAAGGTTTCTAAATTGCTTTTCTAATACACCATAAGTGTACTTCGCTTTTTGTTTTTCTTTTAGCTGATTCGCATAGTCAGACTTTTGCTTTCTACGACCACCTCCATGTTGTCCTGGAGGTGTTTTTCTTCTTTCGAAAGCTCTATCAAAGCCAAATATAGCTTCTCCTAATGCTCTTGCTTTTTTAGTTCTTGGACCTGTATACCTTGCCATAATTTATTAAACTTTACCTGTATTAAACACGTCTTCTTTTTGGAGGTCTACATCCATTGTGAGGAATAGGCGTAACATCCTTAATTTTAGTAACTTTTATACCTGCAACATCAATTGCCCTAATGGCAGCTTCTCTTCCTGCACCAGGGCCTTTAACGAAAACTTCTGCAGTTCTCATTCCTGCAGCAGCAGCTGTACTTGCTGCATCCGTAGCTGCAATTTGAGCTGCATAAGGAGTGTTTTTCTTAGATCCTCTAAATCCAGCTTTACCAGCCGAAGCCCAAGAAATAACTTGACCACTCTTGTTAGTTAATGAAATGATAATATTGTTGAAGGTAGCTTGAATAAAAATTAAACCTTCTGCCTCAACTTTTACTACGCGTTTTTTAACTTTTTTACTTTTAGCCATATCGAATGATATATAAAGTGATATCTATTTTGAATATTATTTAGTTGCCTTTTTCTTGTTTGCAACTGTTTTTCTCTTTCCTTTTCTAGTACGAGCATTCGTCTTTGTACGCTGACCACGTAAAGGAAGTCCTCTACGGTGTCTAAGACCACGATAACATCCAATATCCATCAATCGCTTGATGTTCAATTGTACTTCAGATCTTAATTGTCCCTCAACACGGTATTCGTTTTGAATGATCCCAGAAATCGATTTGATATTTTCGTCATTCCAATCAGATACCTTTGTATGCTTATCTATACCTGCTTTGTCAAGTATTTCTAAAGCTCTAGATGGGCCAATACCGAAAATATATGTTAATCCGATTATCCCTCTTTTATTTCTTGGTAAATCTACACCAGCTATTCGTGCCATATTTTACTAATTTTTACCCTTGACGTTGTTTAAATCTTGGATTCTTTTTGTTGATAACATAAAGCTTTCCCTTTCTTCTTACGATCTTACAATCTGTAGATCTCTTTTTTATTGAAGCTCTTACCTTCATAATATATCAATTAATTATATTGAATTATTTATATCTATAATTTATACGCCCTCTTGAGAGGTCATATGGTGAAATTTCAACAGCTACTTTATCTCCTGGAAGAATTCGGATGTAGTGCATTCTCATTTTTCCAGAGATTGTGGCCACTATTTCGTGCCCGTTCTCTAATCTTACTCTAAACATAGCATTGGAGAGTGCTTCTTCAATGATACCGTCTTGTTTTATTAGGTCTTGTTTAGCCATAAACTGAATTTCGGAGTGCAAAGATACTAATTTTATCTTATAAAGCACAGATTTTATTGCTTTAAACGTTAGCCAATTCTGCTGTCCTTATCGCTATATTGTTAACATTTGTATTCTTTGCTATCTCAGCCTCTATAATCCGATGGTCACTCAATATAATCGCCTTCTCTTTTTTTACACAGATCGTATGCTCATAATGTGCCGCTAATGATCCATCTTTACTCGAAATCGTCCATCCATCGTCTAATTGCTTGACCTCCTTTTTTCCACTATTCACCATTGGTTCAATAGCAATGACTAAGCCTTCCTTCAATTTAGAGCCTCTTCCTCTTTTTCCATAATTAGGGACTTCAGGTGCTTCGTGAAGAGATCTTCCTATTCCATGGCCTACTAATTCCCGTACAACGCCGTAATTATATGTATTTTCACAGTAGTTTTGAATTGCAAAGCCTATGTCTCCAATTCTCTGACCTGCTGTAGCAGCAGCTATTCCTTTATATAAAGATGTATTTGTTACTTCGAGTAATTGAAGTGTTTCTGGATTAATCTCACCTAAAGCAAAAGTATAGGCGGAATCTCCGAAGAATTCATTCATATAAGTACCACAATCTATTGAAACGATGTCTCCATCTTTGAATTCGTCTTTTGTGGGTATTCCGTGAACTACTTGTTCATTCATCGAAATACATAAAGTTGCTGGAAATCCTCGATATCCTTTAAAGGCAGGCAAAGCTTGATGGTCTTTGATTAGCTCTTCAGCAGCTCGATCCATTTCTAGACCTGTTACTCCTGGCCTAATCAATGAAGCTACATGAGCTAACGCTTTACAAACTAACAAGCAACTTTGCTTGATTAATTCAACTTCCTCATCTGTTTTGTAGTAGACCATTAAATTTTAAAGATAATAGGGGTAACGAAAATACATACAACTCAGTATTCGGCAAATAGTACAAGAGTTGGGTATTTTTACATACCAGCGCCTATCCCTTGCATACGGCTTCTACCTTGTAACTTTCCTGACTTAACTAAACCATCATACTTTCTCATTAACAGGTAACTTTCAATTTGTTGCAGTGTATCTAACACAACAGCTACTAAGATTAACATAGAAGTACCACCGAAGAACAACGCTAAAGAAAGGTTTACGCCAAAAAGTAAAACAACAATAGCTGGAAGTATAGATATAAGTCCTAGGAAAATAGAACCAGGAAGTGTAATTCTTGTCGTAACGGTATCTATAAAATCAGCAGTACTTTTTCCAGGTTTAATACCTGGAATGAATGCATTCTGTCTCTTAAGATACTCGGCATATTGTTGCGGGTTTACTAAAAGAGCTGTATAAACGTATGTAAAAACCACAACCAAAACAAAGTAAACTACATTGTATGGTCCAGAGGTAATATCATTGAATATAGAAGCTATACTCCCTGCAGCAGGGGCTGCTCCATCGCTTGAAAAGTACGTTGCTATAGTGCCTGGTAAAAACATTAATGCTTGTGCAAAGATAATTGGCATTACACCCGCCGCATTTACCTTTACAGGAATATAATCTCTATTTCCTGCTACTGGCATTTCAGTATTGCTTCTACCAACTATTCTTTTAGCAAACTGAATAGGGATCTTTCTAACACCTTGTACAATAAGCACAGTCGCCATTGTTACCGCAAATAAAGCCGCTAAAATAATTAAGAACATAAATGGATTTGACTGCTTAGTCATTTCACCCACAAATGCAGCTGGTAAGGTTGCTATGATTCCAATGGTAATCAACAATGAAACACCATTTCCAATTCCTTTATCTGTAATTTTTTCACCTAACCACATTGCAAAAATAGTACCGGCGCAAAGGATAATTATATTTGCTAACCAGAAAATAGAGGTAGGAACGTTGGTATTAACTGCATTCGCAGTACCCTGTATCATACTCAAATAACCAGTTCCTTGCACTAAACAAATGAACACAGTCAACATTCTAGTAATTTGAGTAATCTTTTTTCTTCCAGATTCACCTTCTTTTTGCTGAAGCCTTTGGAAATACGGAACTGCAAAACCTAATAGTTGAATTATGATAGATGCCGTAATATATGGCATGATACCTAATGCAAAAAGAGAAGCATTCTTAAATGCACCTCCAGAAAACATATTGATAATTCCTAGTAAATTCTCAGGCGAATTAGAAATACTATTCTCAAGAGCACCTCGATTAACTCCAGGAAGTATAATAAACGAACCTATCCTATAGATTGCTAACATAGCAATAGTAAATAGTATTCTGCCTTTCAATTCATCTATACTCCAGATGTTTTTTAGAGTAGTTATCAATCTTTTCATCGGTGCAATTTATGCGATTGTAATAGTACTTCCAGATTTCTCTATTAATTCTTTGGCAGATGCTGAAACTGCGTGAGCAGTAATACTTAGCTTGTTTTTAAGCTCTCCTGTTCCTAAGATTTTAATTTTATCCTCTTTGTTTACTATTTCATTAGTAACTAAAAACTCGATATCAATATTTGAGTTACGGTATTTGTCATAAATAGATTCTAATCTATCAAGATTTATAACGACAAACTCAGTTCTATTAGGGTTTTTGAATCCTCTTTTAGGCAATCTCATCTGCATAGGCATCTGACCACCCTCGTGGTTCCTCTTTTTGCTATAACCAGATCTAGACTTT
>CAYZUW010000197.1:0-7905 GCA_964481325.1 uncultured Saprospiraceae bacterium | reverse complement strand
GATAGTGGTTTAATACGTTGCGTTTTCATGCGTAGTTATTTTTTCTTCCTACAAGGCGAAAAACGCAGGGATAGCCTTTAGCTATAGCGAGGCTTTTTAACGCTGTAGAAAGGAAAAAGAACAAGCAGAAAAATGTAAACGTATTAAACCAGTATCCCTTTGTCTGAATAGTCATAGCAGTGGGAGAGTACAAGCGGATGACCAGATATAAGCGCCCAAATATAAAAACAACTCAAGACGAATCACCTGGAAAGAAAAACAGAACAATATGATAACCACTAATACATAGATAGTCTTATTTTTTTTCATTTATAATTCACCATTTATAATTCAGTTAACCCTATCTTGGAGAAAAAAATGACATGGCCTATACTTCGTTTGTAGTCGAGATAAAAAATAAAATAGGGACGGTACGCATCAATAGACCCGATAAGGCGAACTCGCTGAACAATACGGGATGGAATGAACTGAGAGAGATCTTCGATATGCTCAGCGCGGAACCAACTGTGAGAGTGGTTGTCATCAAAGGAGAAGGAAAGCATTTTTGTGCGGGTATGGATTTGGGCGCTTTGATGGAAATATCACAATCCTATCAAGGGAATTGTGAGGCAAGAAAGAGAGAAAAATTTAGCGGTGACTTGCAGCGATTGCAAGATAGCATCACTTCCATAGACAAGTGTGCAAAACCAGTGATAGCGGCTGTGCATGGAGCCTGCGTCGGAGCGGGGGTAGATTTGGTGTCCGCCTGTGATATGGTGTACTGCACATCGGACGCCTACTTCAGCATCAAGGAGGTGGATATGGGATTAGTGGCGGACATGGGAACCCTGCAAAGATTGCCCAAAAAAATAGCCCCTGGTATAGTAGCAGAACTGGCCTACACAGGCCGAAAAATGGGAGGCGATGAAGCCACGAAAGTGGGCCTATGCAACGACGCTTTGGACAGTCAAGAAGACCTATATGCAAAAGCTATGGATATAGCGGAACAGATTGCAGCGAAGTCTCCAGTCGTCATACGAGGAACAAAAAAGGTACTGGCCTATGCACAAGAACACAGTGTACAGGAAGGACTAGAGTACGTTAAGATATGGAATGCAGGGATGATTCACTCCAATGACCTCATGGAGGCAATGGGAGCGAGCATGCAGAAAAGAAAACCTGTGTTTGAAGACTAGTGTTGTAAGGGGGTAGACAGTCTTCGAAATATGGGAGGCAAAGTCTTGCATGAAAACAGGCGAATGCTTTTATTAGTGTATTAAAATCTAGTAATAATTATGGAATTCATTATTGAATACTTTGACAATATCTCTTCCTTACATCGCACCATCATCTTGTTTGGCGGCTTGACCTTTTTTTTACTGATCGAAAATGTATTGCCTTTTTTTCAATTTAAGAACAATAAGATAAAGCACATTGGACTCAATCTGTTTTTCACCTTTACTACGATTATAGTAAACTTTGTCTTTGCATTTATATTGATAGCTACGTCTAATTATGTGGATACCAATCAATTTGGCATCATTCAAATCGTGCCGATGAATGTGATCTTGTTCAGTCTACTTGGGGTCATGTTATTGGATTTTTTTGGTGCTTGGTTGGCGCACTGGACAGAGCACCATGTCAAATGGATGTGGCAGTTTCATCTCATCCACCATACCGACATGCACTTGGACGCTTCGAGTGCCAACAGGCATCATCCAGGTGAGAGTGTTATTCGATTTGTCTTTACCTTGGCGGCCGTCTTGATAGTAGGGGCACCCGTATGGATGGTGCTATTGTATCAAGCTATGTCGGTGACACTGTCTCAGTTTAACCACTCTAATATACGCATGCCCAAATGGTTAGATGCTGGTATCTCTTGGCTTTTAGTAACCCCAGATATGCATCGTGTGCATCATCATTATAGACAGCCTTATTCTGATAGCAACTACGGTAATATTTTTTCCGTTTGGGATAAGCTATTTCGCACCTTCAAAAAGGTAGATAATAGTAAGCTAGTATATGGCCTAGATACGCACATGGAAAAAGAAAATGTCGATAAGGTAGGGTATTTGTTAAAGGTTCCTTTTATAGGGTATCGAGAACAAATTCAATATCCTGAGGAAGAAAATCTGTAGTGTAATACTACTCTAGATTTCGTTTTATTTCATTTAATTTATCAATGGTGAGGCGATTAGATTCTTCATTGTGCTTTTGATTATCGGCAAGAAGTCTTTGCACTTCTTTTTCTAATTTGCTGACCTTTGATTCTAGGTCGGACATCCTCTTCTGGGCCTTCAATAGCTCAAAGACTGAATTTGCATTCTGTTTTTTAAGACTAATAATAAGATCCTGAAGCTCTTGATCCATTTCCGAGAGTTAATGTGTTGTAATGTATCGGACATGAGATTTTTAATATGGGAGGAGTATAATGTTGTATATTCCAATGTACCAAAAAAAACGCACAATGTAAAGTTGTTTTCAAAAGAAGAATTATATTGTGTTTTAGAATATATGTAAGTGCTTCAATATAAACATTGATTTATGGATAATGTAATTGAATTTTGGTTTAAGAATATAAATAGCACCTTTTTGACGCTGTTACTTTTTGCAGCTATATTTTATAGTGCGAAACTGTTTTTAGACAGGCAGGCGGCAGGAAAGTCTGATTGGGGATTGATCAGGTCGATTGTATTGTTCTTGATCGGTATCACGGGAGCAATAGCGCTCATTTTGTCTTTGCCTATGAAGCCAGAGACAAAAGGTCAGATTACGAGTTTGTTAGGTATCGTTATTTCTGCCGTCTTGGCTTTGAGTTCTGCTACCTTGATAGGGAATGGGCTTGCGGGCATCATGCTTCGTATGATTAACAGTTTCAAACCTGGAGATTTCATATTGATAAACGAACATTTTGGTAGAGTCACGGAACGAGGTTTATTTCATACAGAGATGCAAACAGAAAATAGAGATTTACTCACGCTACCGAACATGTATCTGACTACAAATCCAGTACGTGTGACCCGCTCGAATGGCACCTTTGTGAGTGCGGAGTGTTCGCTAGGCTACGATGTGTCCAGAACGAAGATAGAAGATGCTTTACTAGACGCTGCCAAAAGAGCAGGCTTGACGGATGCCTTTGTTAGGATTACCTCTTTGGGTGATTTTTCTGTGGTGTATAAAGTGTATGGTTTGATCAAAGAAATCAAGACCGTATTGACAGCGACTTCTCGATTGCATGGGCATATGCTGGATGCGCTTCACGAAGCGGATATAGAAATCGTATCTCCTAATTTTATGAATCAGCGCCAAGTAGGAGAGGCGGTATTCATTCCCAAGAGACATACTGTCAAAGATACTTCCGCAGATACTCCAGCTCCAGAAAGTATTATTTTTGATAAAGCTGAGGTGGCTGAGAAAATAGAGAAACGAAAGGAAAGCTTAAGCGAGGTAGAAGAAAAAATTGAAGCATTCAACCTTGAATTGAAAGAAACGGAAGACGCAAATGAAAAGGAAGATATAAATGCAAAAATTGAAAAGTGGACTAATATCAAAACCAAACTAATAGAACGCTTAGATCAACAACAAAACGATTTATCGGATTAAAGGAGAGATTGGTTTGGGCTTTTTGATTTTACTTAAAGAACAGAGCCAATGCGCCTAGTCCAGTGATGATAATAATCATCTTGCGATAAGAATTTTCTTGGATTCTCTTTACCAAAGCTACGCCTAGAATAAACCCAATAAGCATAGCGGGCACAAGACTCACACTCTGTTTGATGCTCTCAACATTGACGGTGCCCCAGACTATAATATGTAAAGGCATTTTGACAAGATTGATAATGAAAAATAACCAAGCGGCCGTCCCGATAAA
Organism: uncultured Saprospiraceae bacterium; assembly: GCA_964481325.1. Lineage (GTDB taxonomy): Bacteria > Bacteroidota > Bacteroidia > Chitinophagales > Saprospiraceae > JALZVN01. Next base: position 4,055 of record CAYZUW010000197.1, on the reverse strand, counting down.
TGCATTTTTGGGCAAACGCATACTCAAAAAGTAAATGTTCGCAAACGGTCCTGCTAGGTTGCCAATCATAGTAGTAACGCCAGCAGCTAAACCTAGAAAACTTGAAAATATCCAGTTGTCTGGAACTTCCTTCGGAGGATATTTTTCCCAATACAACAAGAGCCCAACAGAGAATAAAATTATTCCAATCATACCTTGTTTAAAAAGGACTTCAGGCAGATCTTTGCCAATAAAAGTACCCATCAAAACCCCCACTACCATAGCAGGTAGTAGTTTTACCAAATATTTCCACTGGACATGCTTCCTATAATAGGTGATGGCAATGATATCCGCAGCTGCTAGCAAAGGCATTAAAACCCCAGTAGACTCCTTGCCGCCGTACACAAATACCATCAAGGTGACGAGCACAATAGAGATGCCTTTGATACCTCCTTTCGATGCGCCAAGTATAATGATAGCAGCGAAGGCAATCAACCACATCGAAAAAGGTGTTCCAAAAATTTGCCACGCGTCCATAGTGTAAAGCTATAAGAATAATTCTAGGATATAGGATACAAGCTATTGATTTGCCTTACCACCCGCTCTGCGCTTTGGACCGCGCCATCCATATAGCCAGGAAAATGTTGAGCGGTCTCAGCTCCTGAAACAAAAAAGCGATTCCCAAAATGGAGCTGTTCAAAAATCGGATGGCCATTGTTTTGATGTGGAAATATATCGGGCATGTCCGGATGTTTTGTCCAGACATCATTCCAGATACATTCTATATAATCTATGTGATGTTTTACCTGTTCGCCAAATATCTTTTCTAGTTGCGCCATCACTTTTTGCTGCCTATCACTAGCAGAAAGTCGCGCATAGCCTCCGTTGACAAAACCACACAAAGCGTATTTCGTGACAGACTCATTGGAGTGGTCATAGAGTTCAGAAAAGGGACCCACATTGCTAAATACAGTCCCAGATAAATCGGACACCCTCCAAAACGGCTCCTTATAGACGATAGCAGTTTTGATAGAATCTTGCATCCAAGTATGTGTGTTTAATCCTATAGTATTCACCTCATTATCTATCTCCGGTTGAAACTGTATAGATCTAAACAATAGTCCAGGTGGCAGGGTAGAGACAACTATATCTGCTTCCCATTTTGCATCCATTCCGAGTACAAATACCTTTTCTCCCCTAAAGTCTAACGTCTCTATTTTCGTCCTCAAGGCTATCTCTTCTTCATCCAAAGTACTACGCAGGGTTTTGATAAGCTTGCCGGAACCGCCTGCTATTCTATAACTTGGCATCTGGTCTGGGACGGAGATTTTTTGCGGCGGCGCTAAGGAAAAAGGTTCAAAAAAAGCGTCTCCTTTGGTATGTTGTTCATAGTGTCCGATGTTCAATTCCTTGAGCAATCCCAGCAGATGAGTATGCTGCAATCCAAACCAAGTGGCCCCCATTTCTACATGGGTTTCTGAGGCCGCGAGATGCGTATATATTCTACCCCCAATACGTTCTCTCGCCTCAAAGACCTGCACGGTATAGCCCAATTTTTTGAGCCGAAAGGCTGTCAACAAACCCGACAATCCCGCTCCTAGAATAACCACTTTTTTCTTCATACTATACAAAGGTAATAGATATTTAGGGAGTAGAGATATTTTGGGCGCTTGTATCTGCTGATTCGCTTGTATTCACCCACGGCTATGACTATTCAGTCTAGGGCTAGAGGCGTATTCGCTCACTCGCTCATCCACCTCTAGCCCTGTCTTCATTAGCCATAGCCGCGGGCTCATATCGCTGCTCCCCAGAGCGCAGAGTATTTTCTAGATTTGAAATTCAAGCCTAAATTGACTTTGAAAATGTGTAGGGAAGTGATATCGGATTCAATAATAGACTCTGTCTGAGTTCAAAGCGATTTCTCAAAAGAGGATTGCCTGTTTATTCAATAAACCCTCTAATATTCCAATTGATGCTGACTGCATTCGAAGTGAAATCTCTATAAGAGCTCCAAGAGCCCTGATTATTAAGATCTATTACCCAATCACCATTTTCTATAGCAGGACCCACATCGCACCCTATGGTATTTCTTTGATCAGTATGAGTGAACTCTACCGCGATCCACAATTCTCTATCGGTGAGTGTAATTGGAGTATCGAGGCTGTGCTCATTCCAGGAGTTCGCTCTAACAGAGGCAGTAAGGTCCGCTTCATAAAGCAAGGGGCCAGGGGTGTCGGTAGATCCCTCATCGTATATTTGGATAAGACAATTGTTTGGAAGATTGACTAGGAAAAACGAGACCCTATCCATTGTTTCTCCTTCAAAATTTCTAATGAGAGACCTAGGAAATCTTACAGCAGCCCGAAATGTGCCTTCATTAAAGAGGGGCGCAGAATTTGGGCCCATATCATAAAATAGATCTGCACTACCAGAGCTGCCTTCTTCATCATCATTGCAGTTGAATGATACAAGACTAATCCCTATGATAAACATTAGACTAAATAATTTCATTTTTTTTTTTTTTGCAAGTTCTATTTAAGATTTGACTTATCAAAACCTCCAAATCCTTTAAAATAAAATTAACATACTTAAATGGTTGGAAATCAATTAGTAATACGCAGAAGTAAGTTTCCCTCCGACCACTTGGTTGAATGGAATATTTTTTTGATAAATTATTTCGATAATGAATATTATATACACTTTTTTAGAGTAAATTTGATCCCGCTTTAAAACCAATACGACCAACACACTGAAGGAGATTTACATCTGACCAACTGTTATTTAATTTAAAAACTACCACAATATCAATTTCTAATTATGGAAAAGAATAAGCTCGTAACACTGGTTGCAAAGACAGCCAAAATATCAAATAAGCAGGCTGCAACAGCATTAGAATGTATGCTGCAAAAAGGAATGATCTGGAAAGATCAAGATTATAAAATTGTTAAGGTCAAAAACGATGTTCTCGTTAAAACGGCTGGAAAAACCAAGGTTGAGAAGGTAAATCTTACCAAGGAGAAGGTGGTAAATACTACAAACACGGTAGAGGTAGTCAAACCTGTAGAAGTTATTCAAGAAAAGGTCGTCGAAGTGATCAAAAGAGAACTTCCAAAGCAAATCATCAAAAAGGTAAAGTTAGAGACTAAGGTGCCTGTAGAGGTTCAAGTCGTAAAAGAGGTCATCAAAGAAGTTAAGGTAATCGAGAAGGTACCTGTGATCAAAGAAGTGATCAAAGAGGTAGTAAAAGAAGTACCTGTTTATGTTGAAAAAGAAGTAATCAAAGAGGTTATTGTTGAAGTTCCAGTGATGATGGAGAAGGAAGTGATCAAAGAGGTAGAAGTGATCAAAGAGATTCCTGTAACGATAATCAAGGAAGTACCTGTGATTAAGGAGGTAGAAGTTAAGGTCAAAGTTCCACAAGATGTCATCAAGAAGGTGAAGGTGATGAATGAAAAGATTGTTCCACTTTACAAGCAAAAGGAAGTCATCAAAAAGGTGGAAGTCTTAAAAGAAGTGCCTATAAAGATTAATAATGAAATTATTAAGGAGGTACAAATTGTAAAAGAAGTACCAGTACCTGTCATTAGAGAAGTACAAAAAATAACAGAAGTGCACACTTCAGATACTTCTGAGCTTAAGAAATGGTCTGGAAACTATGCGAAACTTGAAAAGCAATTGAAAACAGAGAAAGTGAACTTCGATAAAAAATCTAAGGCACACCAAAATTCTGTTAAACTCCTTCAAAAGCATATTGGCGATCTCAAAAAGGAAAATAAAGGCCTTGTGTCTGGTTCGAGAACAGCGGCTAAATTCCAAAAGGAATTAAAAACTTTGAAAGCTAAGTTAGATAAAGCCAATAAGGCCATGACTGCAGCAGAAAAGAAGAATAATGCTAGCATTAGAGACTTGAAAGCGCAATTGGTAAAAGCTAAAAAAGGTACTACTATCGTAAGTAAGAGTAATAAAGCAGTCTCGGATCTTAAAACGAAATTAAGCAAAGCCAATGCTAATATCTCTGCTACAGAGAAGAAGTACAAGTCAAGTATAAAGGACCTAAAATCTCAATTAGCTAAGGC
>CAYZUW010000196.1:0-7990 GCA_964481325.1 uncultured Saprospiraceae bacterium | reverse complement strand
ATATATAACATTAATTAAAAAGGAAATTTGAAATGTTTGGACAAAAATTAGTCAACATGGCTAAATAGATGAATATACAATAAAATCTCTCACACCCTAAAATTCTCTCCAAACTTAAAAGCAAACCCCTACCCCGGACAAGCGATAGTAATGAGCCATGGATAGCTTAGCCTTGCGCGCAGGCCCATGGAGTGCGTAGCTTGTGCGGTAGCCTGGTAGCAAGCACCGCAGCGAACGCGGAGTCATGCATAGCGCGGTGCAGACCTTTTTGTCTGCATGGCCCCAAGCCTTCATTATAATTACGACTGGCATGCAAATCATCAATATTTATGGAGACCTGAACTTTATTTTCGAGCAAATGCTTAAAATCCGACAGAATTCCTATTTCTTCAAATCAAGTGCAGCGTTTCGAGCATTTAACATATCTTACAGAAGGAGCCCCGAGAAATATTTGTGAACAATTGAGTTTACTTGAATTCTACATAAAAAAACGAAATCTGAGCCATGAAGAAACTATTCCTCTTACCCCTATTCATCCTATTTTATTTTCAATCTATTTCTCAAGTAAGCCAAACGGCCAATGATAATATAGAGCCTTATCTCAATGGATTTAGGCCTGCCAGTAATCTAGGGTATTATCCTCCATTTACACCAGATGAGTTAGCAAATCTCGCGGCAGGGAATGAAGCTGAAGGTATACAAGGTCTGGGTATCAAAACTCTTCGACCAGTGCTCCATGAGGCATTCGTGGAAAGATTTGGATATGATTTCTTTGAAGCTCCATTTGATCATTACGAACAAATAGGCCTGGAAGAAAGTACTGTCGTAGTAGGATTTCCATCCGCTGATCACCAAGATCCAAATTACTACTGCTCCGATATTCAATCCGAACTATTTGATAACTTATATACACCTATCTGGGATAATGGAGAAAATGGCACTCCTGTAAACGACGATAATTACTATGCATTATATCTATATAGAATGGTGCAGAATTATAAAGATGATATTCGGTTTTGGGAAATTTGGAACGAGCCGGGTTTTGATTTTACAAGAGCAAAAGGTTTTCTTCCTCCAGGGCAGCCGGGCAATTGGTGGGATAACAATCCTGATCCTTGTGATTATAAATTGCGCGCTCCCATCCAACATTACATTAGAATCCTTCGCATAAGCTATCAAATCATTCATACTTTTGATCCTGATTCTTATGTGACCGTTTCTGGTCTAGGTTTTCCAAGTTTTTTGGATGCCGTACTAAGAAACACAGACAATCCCAATGATGGTTCTGTGAGTAGTGATTACCCTTTGACAGGTGGGGCCTACATCGATGTAATAGGCTATCACTCCTACCCTCACTTTGATGGCAATCTAAAAGTTTGGGATCCAGTCGCGGGGGCGTTTGTTTTTTCTAGACACTCAGATGCGGCAGCAGAGGCCATCTCACAAACCAAGGATGCATTTCAAGATGTGTTAGATACACACGGATACGATGGAAATACTTTTCCAGAAAAACATTGGATTATTACAGAAGTAAATATTCCGAGAAGAGAAATTAGTGATTTTGTAGGTGGAGATGAAGTACAAAGAAATTTTGTAATCAAGGCATATGTAGAAGCGGTGAAATTGGATCTCGTGCAGTTGCACTATTATCAACTCGCCGAAATAGCAGATACGGAGAACGATGGCGACGAATTTAATTACATGGGTTTTTATAAAGTGCTAGATCAAAACAACCAAGCTTTTCAGGAGCTTACTGAAGGAGGTGTTGGTATAAAGACTTGTTCCGATGAGCTTTTCGGAAAAACCTATGACGCTGCAAGAACAAGTGCATTGCAACTCCCCAATGACATAAATGGGGCAGCATTTTTCGATGATCAAAATAACTATACTTATGTACTCTGGGCAAAAACGGATACAGATATGTCAGAACAAGCCTCTGCGAATTACTCCTTTCCTTCTTCTTTAAACATAGCTGGTTTGAGGAGCCGAGATTGGGATTTTTCGGAAAGCAAAAATGAGCGCTATGTCTCTGCGCAAAACATAAACCTAAGCGCTGCTCCAGTATTTTTTACCGAAAGCACATTTAGCTTTAACGCCATTTCTTGTGCAGGTCAATCCATAGATTTTGAAGCATTAAATGTGGGTTCTGGCTTGACTTATAGTTGGAATTTTGAAGGCGGTTCGCCGAGTCAAAGCTCCAGTGCTAGTCCAAATGTTACTTTTGATGATGCCGGTAGTTTTGAAGTGCGTTTAGAAATATCTAATGCTGCAGGAAATGTAGTCACGACACAAACTAGTGAAATACAAATTCTAGATAGACCAAGCGTTTCTTTTGATGCCGATGAGTCTGGACAAATTGTAATTTTTACCGCCGACGTAAATTCTACCCAAGTAGATTTTGACTGGGACTTTGGTGATGGGCAAGGTAGCACGGATGCAAATCCAACAAATATTTACAATGCACCTGGAAGCTATAATGTGGTCTTGAATGTTACCAATACTTGCGGGACTACGTCCTCTTCCAGTACATTTGATGTGAGTTTGCCTAACGATCCGGCGCCTACTTCAACTGCCAATAACGACATCCTCCCCTACGATGGTTATTTTCGTCCAGGTTCAAATTTAGGATATTTTGGTCAGCAATGGCAAGACGAAATGCTCGCGGACATTGCCTCTGGCAACCCTCTTGAAAATGTACCAGGAGTTGGGGTCAAAGTATTGAGACCTTCTTTGCCAGAAAGATTTTTAGAAACTTTTGGGTATGAGTTTAGAGTAAAAACTTTTGAACACTATCAAAATCTTGGAAATGAAGACAACACCTTGATCATAGGGTTTCCTTCTCCTGAACATAGAGAGCAGGTGAATCATTGTCAATCCAATCAATCGGAATTGTTCGCAGGAATGTACGAAGACATTTGGGACAATGGAGAAAACGGTACGCCTGTAAACGATGACAATTACTTTGCTTTATATCTATACAATACAGCGACGCTTTACAAAGACTACGTCAAGTTTTGGGAAATTTGGAATGAACCAGGTTTTGACTTTACAAATATTAGAGGGTTTTTACCTCCTGGACAACCGGGCAATTGGTGGGACAACGATCCCGATCCTTGCGACTATAAATTGCGAGCGCCAGTACAGTATATGGTTCGAATGCTTCGTATCAGTTATGAAGTAATCAAGTCTGTGGATGAGGAAGCCTTTATTACTTTTTCTGGAATAGGCTTCCCCAGCTTTCTGGATGCGGTGTTGAGAAATACCGATAATCCAAATGGAGGCTCTGTCTCTTCCAATTATCCATTGACGGGAGGTGCATATTTTGATGTGGTAGGTTTTCACTCCTATCCAAACATCGATGGATCCCTGCGGTCTTTTGATTCTAATTTGGCAGGCTTTACTTTCAACAGGCATTCTGATGCAGCAGCCAATGGCATTCTGAATACACAAAGCGATTTTCAAAATGTTCTAGACCAATATGGCTATGATGGAAATACTTTTCCAGAAAAACATTGGATCATCACTGAATGCAATATCCCGAGACAGTCATTTGACGGAGGATTGGGTGGTGAAGACGCACAGGTAAATTATGTAATTAAAGCCTTGGTCAAATCCAAGCTGGCGGATATGCTCCAATTGCATATGTATCAAATAGCAGAAGCAGAGACCTTGGACAATGCAAGCGATGAATTTCAGGCGATGGGTTTATACGAAGACATCAAAAATTCTAGCCCTTACGAACAAGAAATCACCAATGAAGGTGTCGCTTTCAAAACTGCTTCTGATCAATTGTTTCTGACAGAAGTTGATGAAGCACGGACAACCGCGTTAAATTTGCCGGCCGAAGTGGACGGTGCTGCTTTTGTAGATCCAGAGGGTAACTACACCTACGTGCTGTGGGCCAAAACGAATACGGATCGTTCTGAGCAAGCTTCTGCTAATTTTAGTTTTCCATCAAGCTTAAACATTGATGAACTATTTATCAAGGAATGGGACTTTTCCAATACAGGAGATACGCAAATATCAGATGGCCAAAATATTGCCTTAACAGGTAGACCCATATTCCTTTCCGAGGAACAAATAGCTCCAAGTTTGCCAACTGCCTTTTTTGGCGCAGAGCAAGCTGAAGGATGCTTTCCGTTGACCGTAAACTTTAATTCATTTACTCAGGCAGGAGACAATACAGTTTGGCAATTCCCTGGAGGAAATCCTGCTACTTCTACAGATCCGAACCCAGTGATTACATATGAAAATCCTGGATCTTACACGGTGAACTTGGAAGTAAGCAATGCCTTTGGCACTCAAACATCGAATGAAACAGACTTCGTTTTTGTAAGAGATGTGCCTACTGCTTCATTCGAGCATACTACTCAAAATAGGACGGTGAATTTCCAAAGTACTTTTAGCAACGCAGACAATCTGACTTGGAATTTTGGAGACGGTAGATCCAGCAATGGCTTCAATCCAACGCATACATATCAGGAGGAAGGAACGTATACGGTTAGCCTCACTGTCTCAAATGATTGCGGTGAAAACGTAATAACAGAAATGATAGCGGTAGGTAGGCCACTTTTGGCGAACAATAATATTGGATGCGCCCCCTTGACAAGTATATTCTTAGCCAACCTTACTGACGTCCAATCTGTGCTTTGGTCCTTCCCAGGTGGGCAACCATTCTCCTCAACAGTTCTAAATCCAACCATCTCTTATGCGGAACCAGGAACTTATCCAGTTACCCTAGAAGTCACTACTTCCTCTGGCACTGAAATATTTGAGGAAACAAATTTTGTAGTAGTTTCCCCAGCTCCAGATCCTTCTTTCGAATTAGATATAGATTTTCCTAGAGTGAATTTCATTAATACCTCTATCAATAGTGATTCTTTTTCTTGGAACTTAGGCAATGGCTCAAACTCCCAAGCGACTAATCCATCTACCAGCTATGATGAAAATGGTACTTATATAATCACGCTCAATGCTACTGGTTCATGTGGCACTTTTGTGGCAACCTCTATTTTAAATGTAGAAGAACCTCCACAAGCTGAATTTACAGTTAGCAAAACGACGGATTGCACCTACTTTAGTTCATTCTATCAGGATGTATCTACCTACGGAACGAGTGATCGTACGTGGTTTTTTGAAGGCGGGACACCGGCTACTTCTACGGAGCAATCTCTGGTAGTATCATATCCCAATCCCGGTACCTATAACGTAGTCTTAATGGTCAGCAATGAGTTTGGTACCGACGAAGCCATATCCTATGATATGATAGTACATAGTGAGGAGGCACCTGAGGCGGATTTCGATTTTAATCAAAATGGACTTACTGTAAACTTTGAAAACCTTAGTTCTGAAAACTCAACTTATCTATGGGAATTTGGAGATGGGGAAACCAGTACCTCTGCCAATCCCATTCATGAATATGCCATTGGAGGTACATACATGGTCAGACTAGAAGTGAGCAATGGATGCGGCACTAGGACTACTCAGCAAACTATTAGCACCTCCCCTGGGGCAGAGTTTGATTTTACGGTAGAGCCAGATTGCCTCCCCTTAGTGGTTCGATTTGAAGACAATAGTACTGGAAATATTACGAGCAGAACTTGGAATTTTCCTGGAGGAAACCCAGCGAGTTCATCTGCTACAAATCCGACAGTGACTTACAATACAGCAGGGACTTTTGATGTTTCTCTTTCTGTGACGAATTCGTTCGGAACAGATACCAACTCTAAGTTTAATGTAATAGTTGCTGGAGAAGAACCTATTGCAAATTTTGAAGTGTTTGTAGAAGAAAGAAGAGTAACGTTTACACCAGATGACTTGACAGCAGATGCCTACTTTTGGGAATTTGGCGATGGCGAAACATCTACGCAAATAGAACCAGTACATACTTACGATGACTTAGGAGACTACAACGCTACCTTGACTATCACCAATGCCTGCGGAGAAGACGAGCAGGTCTCCAATATACAATTAGACGGAGCCCCAGATCCGCAATTTAGCGCGAATCAAAACAGTGGTTGTGCTACTTTGGTCGTAAACTTTTTGGACGAATCAGGCGGCGCAGTAGAATCTCGTCAGTGGCTATTTGAAGGAGGAAGCCCAAGTTCTTCGGCAAACGCAAGTCCTACAGTCCGCTATGAAGTTCCTGGTGTCTATCCAGTTACCCTCACCGTATTCAACGCCGAAGGGTCTAATGTCAAAACGATTTCCAGTTTTGTGGAAGTAGAAGGTCCTCCTAACATTTCTATTCTGACCCAGATTAGCGGAGGTCAAGTACGGTTCTCCGGTGTAGAAGGAGACATAGAAAATTATAGCTGGGATTTTGGAGATGGAAACACAAGTACAGAACTTGCACCAGTACATGTATATGCCAATGCTGGCAATTACGAAGTAGTACTTATTGTTGAAACCAATTGCGGGACTTTTGAATTCAAGGAAGATATTTCTATTCTTATTACTCCGACCACCTTTTTTGGTTCAGATATAAATTCAGCCTGCGGGGATTTAGAAGTTCAGTTTTTTGACTTGTCTTCCAATAATGTTACATCTTGGGCTTGGACTTTTCCGAATGGAAGTCCATCTACATCTTCAGAAAAGAATCCAGTAGTCTCCTACACTCAGATAGGTACATACCCTGTAACGCTGACAACCACCAACACAGCGGGATCAAGTACAGAAACGATAACTGATTTTATAAACGTGTTTGAGCAGCCCATAGCGGACTTCGAGTATGATATCGAAATTGAAGATGGAATGACACTTGTCAATTTTACCAATACCTCCATTGGAGCCGCTACCTATTCTTGGGATTTTGATGAGGGACCTTATGGAGCCGATACAGAGGACACTTTCCATCTTTATCCACCCGGAGAATACGACGTCACCCTTACCATTACGAATGATTGTGGTTCCGCTTTCATCACCAAAACGATTTTTATAGAGGTAGTAAGTACTAGAGATATTAGCTTAGAAGGCGCATTTGATATATTTCCGAATCCTAGTAACGGTCATTTTGTTTTGATAGGCGAAGGAATTGAGCAGAACAAAATAAATACTTCTTTGACGAACCTCCTCGGCCAAGAAATTGAACAAAGAACGTTGAGTGTTTTTAATAATCAGCTCAACGAGTCTTTTGACTTGAACGAGTTTGCTCCAGGGACCTACTTTTTGACCCTATCAGCAGATGGTAAAACGAACAGTTATAAAGTTATCATCGCTCCTAAGTAGCATGAAGTTTAAAATAATTTGGGCGTCCCCACCTGTCCTGAAAAACGGACAGGTGGTCGGGCTATCCAGGGGTACCGTACTAGCCTGCTGAAAAACGCAGTCGAGTACCTGTCGTTCCTCCAGCCCTTCTTATCCCTGACGCAAAAAAAAATAAATTATCCGTTATTAACGGTTATTATCGGATAATCGCAAATCCAAACTTACCTAATTTTCTAGTCTGTCTAATAAAGCCTATCTTAGTGTATCGCCTTTATACTAATCAACAAAAACGGGATGGAGGTTGACCTCTTTGGGGTGTGTTTATCGAAATTAGTTGATTTATTATAGATTTATGGTGGATGTCTATAAAGGATATATTCGACATAGTGTCGGGTATACAAATGTTAGCTTTCATTAAAAAAGAAAGAAAATCGAAAAAAACAATCATCATATTATAGCCATAGTTTTTACATTGCTAACAATGATTTCATGTAAGTCAGAACTTGCGAACAAACATTATCAATCCGCTTATCAATTGGAAGAACAAGAAAATTATGAAAAGGCAATAGAGGAACTAAACAAAGCAATAGAACTAGAACCTGAATATGCCCAAGCATATCTTGATAGAGGAATTGATAAAGCTATCCTTGGTGACTATGAAGGAGGGATAGTGGATATGACAAAATTTATTCAATTTCACCCTAATTCTGTTGAACCTTATGTATGGAGATCAGAATACAAAAGGAACTTAGAAAGATACGACGAAGCTTTGTTGGATATAGAT
>CAYZUW010000195.1:2413-8012 GCA_964481325.1 uncultured Saprospiraceae bacterium | reverse complement strand
ATTTTGATCCAGTGGATCAAAATAACGAGGGAACCGAGGCAAACATGGCGAGGAGAGGCAGAGCCTTTCGAAGAAGAGTGATGCGCAGCAATTTTGATCCAGTGGATCAAAATAACGAGGGAACCGAGGCAAACATGGCGAGGAGGGGCAGAGCCTTTCGAAATTAGTTAAGGTTGCCACACCCTAAATAAAAATCGGCTATTGATGAATTTCAATAGCCGATTTTTTGATGCAATTGATAGAAGGAGCTATGTATTTATTTTTGGGCCTTCCCTTCCGTATAGACACAACATTTTGCGTCTATACGGAAGGGCACGTGTCATCCGCTTATATTCAGCAGCCGCTAGCCCTATTCAGGATATGTCTGACTAGTATTCGCAAGTATGCTCATCCGTCGTCGGCCATTCCTTCATTAGGGCTAGCGACTACTTCATATCGCTTCTACCACTTGTCCGTTTTTTAAGAATAAAAATACTGAGGATTTAGATTATAAATCCATTGAAGCTTTCCTTTAAAATAACTTCTATAGGGAGCATATTTATTATTTACAATTTGGAGTAAAATATACTTCATTGAGAAAAAACTATATGTTATAGGGGCATAAAAAAAGCAAAACACCAATTGATGTTTTGCTTTAGTATTATTTTATAGAATCGAACTACTTTACGATCACTATTTCAATTCTTCTGTTTTGCGCTCTTCCTTCTGGCGTGTCGTTTGTCGCTACTGGATTGGCTGCTCCAAAACCTTTAGTAGAAATTCTAGCGTCAGAAATGCCCGCTGCGATCAATCTTGTTCTTACTGATTCTGCTCTCTGTTGAGATAGTATTTGATTGGATTCAGCTCTACCTTGACTGTCTGTGTACCCTTCAATATTTACTTTGATATCTTCATATGCTTTTAGGATAGAAGATAAGTTGTCAATTTCTAACCCCGAATCACCAGCAATCTTAGCGGAACCTGATGCAAAATTTAAATTTCTAAAAGTAAATCGCCCTTCTCCAGAATTATTATTTTTTAGAAAAGCCATCATCTGCTCACCTGCAGATCCTGCAGCAAATTTTATGTTGCCTAAAAGATTCATTGCAGCCTCATTCACTTTTCCAAAAATATTTTTAGGCACTTCTGGCATTTTTACGGCCACATCTTTGATTACTTCTGGTACTTTTGGAGCGGTTACATTAACATCTCCGCTACATCCTCTTAGTGCAAAAAATCCAACTGCAGCTAATCCAATCAATAATGGGAATAACCACTTAATAAAACCCAATCCGCCAGAAGCACTGCTTTCTACTGCTGTTGTAGCTGCTGTTGCTATATCTCTTTTTACAGTTTCTTTAGCCATAACTTTTTCCGTTACTACAGGCTTTTCCTTCTTAATCTTTTTAGGCTTAGGTTCCTCCACTACGACTTCTTTTTTCGTCCATCCAAATGATGACAATTCAGTAGCATCGAAAAAACTAGCTGGTAATGCAGATTTAACGGCATCTTTTTGCCCGTTAAGTAGACTCTTTAGGCCATCAATACTTAGATTTTTGTCCTGTACTTGTTGCCCTAAAGTGGATAACAACATAGGGGCGCTTAGTTTTGCCAATTTTGACGAACTCTGCTTTGAAATTTCACTTACTTCTGAAACAACATTGGTCGCGGATCTTAATTTATTAGGAAATAGACTTGGTAAGAAATGCATTCCTCTATTAACTAGTCCGTTTACTGTTTGAGGGCTTCGGGTAAAAATATTTTTAAGGTCAAAGTCCTTGACATCTTCGTCTTTCAAAATATTATGTAATTCCTTAGCGCCTTTATCCGAGCTGACTTTCTGAATCATTCCTGCTAGTATTGCAGCAAATGTGCCATTGACAGCAGGTCCCATTTTTGGTTGGTCTTCGCTAAAATAAGAAGCTGAATGTTCTGCTAAATCGCCTCCGACCTTAGATTTTAATGTCTCTAATAGATTCATTGACATGTATTTTTGTATTTAAGTTTATAAAATATACTCTTATGACACACAAATTTTCATAAAGTATTGAATTTGCCTTGGAATTATATTTTGAGACAAATAATCTAGAATACCAAATTGATTTTGTCTTATACTAAATGGATATTTTCGGAGACAGACGCTTAGTACTTTTGATACAGGAATTAATCAAGGAATGTCAACTATCAAGAGCTAAAATTTGGTATTTTTATTCTTCAATAATTAAAACATGAAAAAAATACTTCTTTGGAATATTCTTTTATTGCTGTGCCAATATGGTGTAGCGCAAGTAGACTCCTTGACTAATGGACTTAAAGGGCAAATCATCAGAGCCTTTGAACAATCGCCAAGTTCACCCAATATTTTTTATGCAGGTTTGAAGGGGAGTGCGCTCGGAACGGGCACTGTCTATAAAAGCACTGATGCAGGACAGACATGGCACTCGCTCAACGGAGGTCTGCCACTAGATCCTTATGTAGCGGATATACAAGCCATCGCCGAATCCAATACGCCAGAAAGAACATTGTGGGCAGGGACTTGGAAGAATGGATTGTTTAGAAGTAGGGATGGAGGACGATCGTGGCAAAAAGACGTTCATTTTCCGTCATCAGATATACGATCTATCCGCATGGGGGTACAAAACCCTAAGCTCATCTATGCGTCTACTTCTGCTTTTGGAGTAGTGAAAAGTATGGATGGTGGAATAAATTGGAAGAGATCACCTGCCGCATTGATTGATAGTACTTTCAATTTTGCATGGAACATAGAATTGGATCCTCGCGATGATAATGTTATCTACGCGCAAACATTTGGCGATGGGGTGTGGAAGTCTATCGACCAAGGAGCGCATTGGACGCAGGTTTTAGACACGGAGGGCAAAGTGTGTTGGGATATGAGAATTTCTGAGGATGCCAATGACATTTGGGTAGCCACTAGCAAAAGAGGAGATACATTGAGTGCCGTTTATCATAGCGTAGATTTTGGAGATACTTGGAAAGAAATTTCTGGTGTTCCCCAGATCGGCGTGAATCAAATCAATGTGGTGCAATCTGGAACAAAGAAAATTCTCTACGTCGGAAGTTGGCAAGATGGAGTCTATAAGTTAGAGAATGAAACTTGGACGAAAGTAGCTGAAGTAGATTTTGATGGTATTGCTCATTTATTGGTTCATGAGAATAAGACCTTGGTCGGTAGTTGGGGGAATGGTGTTTACATCATAGATGATAGCGAGTAGACAAATATTTTCCACATGAAAAACATAGGAATTTTTGGGCTTGGAGCAATAGGGTCCCTCTTGACAAAATATGTTACTCGCAATAAGGAAAATAATTATTTGTTTTTTAATCGGTCGGCGAAAGATGTAGTCAAGATAAAATATCAAGAAAAGATTGATGAAATTCCAATAACTCTTGCTGGTCAATTTCAAGGCAAATTGGACTGGATATTTATTTGCCTTAAAGAATACCAACATACAGATGCCATTCCAAAGATTAGAAGTGTTTTAGATGAAAATACTAAACTCGCTATTTTTCAAAATGGGATAAACCTATCATCCAAATATACTTCCTTTGTCAATAGCCAAAATATTCTTGAAACTATTATTGACTGCCCAGTAGAGAGAGTTGAAGAGGAATTGCTGCTACAACATCGATCACCTAAAATTATTCTCCCAAAGAGTGATCTCGCCATTGAATTTAAAAAGCTGTTTAGTGATGAGCTTGCAGAAATACAAATCATAGATAATTTTGTGTCTGCGCAATGGACTAAATTGATTGAGAGTTCTGCGATTGGATCTATACAAACCTATACTGGCAAGCCTTGTTTCATTTTTGAACAAGAGAAATATTTAGCGGAATTTATGGCTTTGATAGAGGAAGGCATCTTAGTAGCAAAGTCTGAAGGAGTTTCTCTAGCCAGTGATTTAAAAGAGCAGCTATTGGTGAAACTAAAAAATTATCCGAAGACGAAAGGTAGTTCTATGCTTTCGGACAAGTTGTCTAAAAGAAAACTCGAATTAAATGCGAAAATTGGCGTGATCAAAAGTATAGCAGATAGAAATGGAGTTGACATTCCTACAACGCAGAGGGTTTATCAATTGTTAGTGTAGATATCAATAAAGCCCACTTATTTCATAGCAATTTCGCCCATATGTGCTTGGTCTAGAATCCAAGTATTGATATCCACCGTCTTCTCCGCGAGTTGCTTCCCAAATTTTGTGAGTTTGTATTCCACTCTAGGCGGGACTTCAGCGAATACCGTTCGCTCTACTATTTGTTTGTGTTCTAGTTTTCTGAGGGTACTGGTTAGCATTTTTGAGGATATTCCACGGATGTTCTTTTTCAATTCTGTGAAACGGAGCATATCGTAATATCCAAGATTGTAAATAATAAACAAACTCCACTTGTCAGTGACTAAAGACATAGCGTCCTTAACAATACAAACACCAGTGTGTTTTTTGTTCGCAATAGATTTCTTGAAAAAAAGTTCTACTTTATTTTTTAGCATAGCCTAATGATGTCAAAATAGTTACATAGAGGTTACTAGGTTTCCAATTTGAAACGTATTGTACTGCTCTAATTTTAATATTACATTTACAATAGTAACTAAAAGTAACTAATACTTCTGTTAAAAGCAATTCTATGAAAAATCCTACTAAAAAAGAATTGATAGTAGCTATCGATAAAGCATATAATGAAACGGTGGCTTGGTTCGAGAATCAATCAGATGATGATTTCAATAAAAGTTTTGTTGCTGGCAAGTGGACATCGGCAGGTCACTTGTATCATCTTATCGTGACAAATAATGAAATTGCCAAAGGTTTTGGTTTGCCTAAAATGATGTTGAGAATGACCTTTGGTACTAGCAATAGGAAGGAGAGAACTTTTGAACAACAACGTCAAAAATATAAAGACTCACTTGCCAAAATTCTAAACACAACAGGACAAGGCGCAAAACCAGGTACTAAATATGAACCTGATCCAGCTGCAGTTTATGATAAAAGTAAATTGCTAGATGAATACCAACAAAGCAAAACGAATTTGTTGGAAAAAATTGACGAGCAATCAGAAGGGCAGCTAGATGAATTTGTTTTGCCACATCCCTTAATGGGAAAGCTAACCCTGCGAGAGTTTGCTTATTTCGCAGACTTTCATACGTATCATCATCTGGAAAATTTAAAAGCCAATTATCATTAGCCGCGACGCTCGGGTAGCTTGTGCGTGCGCTGCGAGCCTAGAACGGACAAGTGGTGGTAGCGGTATGGGATGAAGGGTGGCTGTAGAGACAAGGCTTCCTTGTCTCTACAAATGCGTAGCCATCCCATAGTAGCGGACGACGCCATGCATGCCCTAGAGACGCAAAATTTTGCGTCTCTAGGGCATGCATGGCCCCAAATAAAAAAAGCCCAATACCTAATCGGTATCAGACAGCTTTAAAAATGAGTATTGGAATCTCCGTACCCCCCAATGCGGAGATTCCACTCATTATTATAAAGTCACATTAGACTTTAATTCTTCGGTATACATTCGTTTGTATTGTATATATGTGGGAGGGAAAATTGAATACTAAAAAATGAGTATTGGAATCTCCGTACCCCCCAATGCGGAGATTCCACTCATTATT
>CAYZUW010000195.1:0-2313 GCA_964481325.1 uncultured Saprospiraceae bacterium | reverse complement strand
AGACTTTAATTCTTCGGTATACATTCGTTTGTATTGTATATATGTGGGAGGGAAATTGTACTTGGAAAAATGAGTATTGGAATCTCCGTACCCCCCAATGCGGAGATTCCACCCATTATATAAGATCGCAAATGATCTTATGTCTTCGGTACGTTTTGTGTATGCGTATTATATCATAAGGGGGATAATCAATGTATTGAATGTCAATACTACAATGTGGGAGGATAAAAAAGTGAGTGATTGAACCAACTGTACCCCCCAATGCAGCTGGTCCAACTCACCTTATAAAACCCATAGGCTTTAATTCTTTGGTATTATTATTCGATTCGTCTAGAGGGGGGAGATGCGGTTAAGAAAAGTGAGCGGTAGATCAATTCTACCCCCCGATGAACTGATCTGACTCACTTTAAGCTTATTGCTAAGCCTAATTCTTAGTTGCAAAAGATGAATTATTTTCCATAAAAATCCAGGGGGAGGATTATAATTCAACACTTTACATTATGCAAGTTTGATGCCATATGGATTAAGCGTAATATGTCTTGAATGGCATATAAAGCACTTGATAAGGTACCGATTTGTCTACATTTATGCCAAAATGACATGGTATTGTGAATGGTATATATATTGAAGAAAGAGTATAAAAACTTACATCTATGACAAAAGGAAATATATCAGTACAAACGGAAAACATTTTTCCGATTATTAAACAGTTTCTTTACTCCGATCAGGAGATATTTTTGAGAGAATTGATCTCAAATGCTGTCGATGCTACCTCCAAAATCCAAACGCTTGCGAGAAAGGGCGTATATAAGGATGAGCTTGGAGATGTAACTATCGAAATTATATTGGATAAAGAGGCTAAGACGCTTACCATTAGAGATAAGGGTATCGGGATGACCGAATCAGAGGTCAATAAGTACCTTAACCAAGTCGCTTTTTCTAGCGCACAAGACTTTTTAGAGAAGTATAAGAATGAGAGTTCGATTATTGGGCACTTTGGTCTAGGGTTTTATTCTGCTTTTATGGTAGCAGATAAGGTAGAGGTAGTGACGCAGAGCCATAAGCGTAAGGACCGTACTGTAATGTGGACCTGTGAGGGAGACCCAAAGTATACTTTGGATAAAGTAGATAAGAGAGAAAGAGGCTCGGATGTGATATTGCACATCAGTGATGACGCAACTGAATACCTCGAGGAGTCTAGAATTCAGGAGTTGCTCAACAAGTATTGCAAATTTTTACCAGTAGAGATCAAGTTTGGGACAAAGACCGAAAAAGTCTATAAAGATGATGAAGATAAGGAGGGAACAGATGTAGTGACCGATAATATCGTCAATAATCCAAATCCAATCTGGAAAAAAGCTGCGAATAAAATAAATGAGGAAGAATATAAGAGTTTCTATAACGAATTATACCCTTTCAGTCAGCCACCGATGTTTTGGATACATCTGAATATTGATTTTCCATTTAATCTTACGGGTGTATTATACTTTCCTAAGATTAATAACTCGATGGAAGTACAGAAGAATAAAATACAACTGTACAGTAATCAAGTTTATGTTACGGATGAGGTGAAGGAGATTGTGCCAGAATTTTTGACACTTCTACATGGTGTGATTGATTCTCCAGATATTCCTTTAAACGTATCAAGATCTTATCTACAGAGTGATCAGAACGTAAAGAAGATTACAAGCTATATCACCAAGAAAGTGGCTGAAAAACTCAGTAAACTTTTTAAGAAGAAGCGCGAATCCTATGAAGAGAAGTGGGGTGACTTGAGTGTATTCGTGAAGTACGGTATGGTAAGTGATGAGAAGTTTTACGAAAAGGCGGTGAAGTTTGTATTGTTAGAAAGTACAGACGGTAAGTTTTACACTATAGATGAGTACAGAGAAAAGATAAAAGCAGCTCAGACAGATAAGTACGAGAAGCAAGTGTTCTTATACTGCAATAATAAAGAAGAGCAGGCTAGTTATGTAAAAGCAGCTCAAGAAAAAGGGTATGACGTGCTCGTAATGGATAATGTGATTGACAATCATTTTATGCAGCAGCTGGAGCAAAAGTTGGATAAGGTCACTTTTGTGCGTGTGGATTCTGATATCGTGAGCAATTTGGTACAGAAGGATGAGACGGTGGAGTCTGTGTTGAGTGAGAAGGAGACAGAGAAAGTATTAGGTATTTTCAAAGAACACATATCTGCTGAGGCGAATCGTTTTGAAATGAAGGCACTTTCTCCAGATGAGCCACCCGTAATTATCACTAAGCCAGAGTTCATGAGGAGAATGGCTGAGATGCAAAGATTGCAGGGTATGGATA
>CAYZUW010000194.1:0-8049 GCA_964481325.1 uncultured Saprospiraceae bacterium | reverse complement strand
CTGCTGTAGACTAACTTTGTCATCATCGCTTAGCAATTTGCTACTATTGATTCTTTGTTCCATCACTCGTACTCTATCTCGTACCATGACGATCTTATGAAAGAAAGTCTGGATAGGAATTTCCTTAGACTTCATAGTGTCATCTTTTGGCTTCAATATCATCATTCCATCTTTCCACTTGTCTCCAATTTGAACTGTTTCATTGACAGCTGAATATTCTCGCAAAATTTTCCGGAGTGATTTTTCTGCCTCAGTATACGAAACCATGTTCTCTGGCTCTATGGCTTCTATGATTTCCCAATCTGAATATTCCTTGGCTACTTGCTTGATGCCATAGGTAAAAAAACAAACATCATAGGCAATTTTATACAAGCGTATAATTACTCCCTCGCCCATCGCTGGATGCTTCACTCGAGATCCTATACCTAGTACTTTTATAGCTGTTTCTGACATGTTTAATTTTTAGTATTTCTAAACGAGATAGCAGCCTTATTGTTTCAGTACTAGTTTTTTTGTGCTGCCTTAATTCGGTTGATAAAACTTGTTGCAGAAGAAGGTTCTACTAGCTGAATTTCGTATTCTTCGTCCTTCTTTTTGAATTTGCGTTCTTTATCTTTCAAGCCACCTACAATATCATTAAATCGTTGATTATTAGACACTATATTGAGAACGCCTTGCTTGTACCCAAAAAAGTAATAATAATCATTTGGTGCAACAATCAAAACATATAGACGATCGTCATTATTACTAGGCATTTTATATTCAATATAAGACTTTAAAGCTCTTCCTACTTTTTCTCCGTCAAAGCTGATGAGGAAATTCTTTTCCTCTGTAGAAACAAAAGATTGATAATCAAAATCCCATTTCATAGGGGTTTCGCCAAACATCAATAACTGTTGATTATAGCCCTTTGGGAACTCTAAGATACCGTTTTTCATACGAGTAATCACATCGGCATATCCCGCTTCTTCCGGGACAAATTCGGATATGGCTCGTTCATAGAAATTGTCTTTTTTATAATTTGCTTCCTCAATAACAAAGTTGGAATTGATCAAATCCGATAAAATGATTTTCTTTAGTTTGTCTGGAATTTCAAATGTCATTCCATGCATAACATTTATTTTCATTTTATCATTACCTGGGGTAGATAGCGTATCTTGAAAATCCTTGAGATTGGTACGCATAGTACCTGCCGCCTCAATTTTAAAAAGGCCAGGGAGCCCACTTCCAAGATTCATTTTTCCTTCTGCAAATATCTCACCATCCGAATCAGAAAATTCTAACATGTTTCCACGAGGAGATTGACCAAGTATTTTTAAGCTATCTCCAAAAATAAAGTTGTCTTTCTCATCATCATATCTCAAAAATCCAACGGCGTCAATAATGGCTCTGTCTTTTCTAAAGTAAAGTGGATTGAGCATTCGTGGATAGAGTATGATAGATTCTTTACTTAAGAACATTCCAGCTCTCAATGGGACACCATCAAAATTCTTAGGTTCATCAAAAGGAATGAGTAAGTTTTCTTTGTCTGCTTGACAGTCAATGCCAAACCAATTAGAATTTGGAAGGTAGTTAGATTCCAACTTAGCAAACCCATCAAAAGTCAAACCTTTGACCTCGGCGTTTAGTCCTATCTTACCCTTGAAAGTGATCTTGTCATCAATATAAAAATCCGTACCGTCAGGAATTTCCCCTTCACCTCGAGTAGCTACTTTCTTTTCGCTACGCTTTCCTTTACCAATAGGTTGACCAACGATGTTGCTAAAAAGAATCTCTTGTTCCTTACCAGCCACATTGTATTCGTAATATCCGCTTGCCTGATATTCTTTACGCCCTTTTATATTGACAGTAGCTCTGTTAATAACGTGGTTCTTATTCGTTGTATTAGCTATGATGGTCGCGTCTTCAAGTTCTGCAATAACAGCATTTGCTTTGATTTCTACCGCTTCATCCTTCGGATAAACAAAAGCATCTGCAGTTTCTATAAACTCAACACCGTCAACGGCTAACTCACTTGTATTCAAATCGTAGAATGCATCTTTTCCATCAAAATGTAGACTGTCCCGATTTGGATGGATAGATGTGAAGGTGTTTGGACCCGTTTCTTTAGGTAAGAAAAAGATAGTTCCATCTTCCATGTTCCATTCAAATTCATTCATCGTAGTCTTATATTGATTGTATGGAAGAGTTGTTGTTACTGTATCCGAATTGGGTTTAAATTTTCCAATTTTTTCGTCGTAGTCTACATTGGCTTTTAAGTTGTATGAATCAAAAGCTATATTACCTTCATCGAATGCTTTAATCTGTATGCTTGTCGTATCCGAATCTACAGAAAAAGCCCCAAAAGAAAATAATTTGGATTTCATCAATCCCGCTTCCCATTCAAAATTTCCTTTTCCTTTAATGCCATCAGGAGTTAAAATTACAGTTCCATCAAGTTTATAACCTGGTTCTACATAGAAATTAAAAGGGTCTTC
This sequence comes from uncultured Saprospiraceae bacterium, assembly GCA_964481325.1. Taxonomy (GTDB): domain Bacteria; phylum Bacteroidota; class Bacteroidia; order Chitinophagales; family Saprospiraceae; genus JALZVN01. Next base: position 5,572 of record CAYZUW010000194.1, on the reverse strand, counting down.
AGTAGAATTGATATACATACTGTCTCGATAGGGTAACCAGTTAATGGTAACCTCATTTCCATCTACTTGTGGTATGTTGGGTTCTTTACTTCGCTCCTCATCGCTGTGAAAGGATCTAGCACTACCAAGCATCTGTTTGGGCTTAAATATTAAATCTTCAGAATCAATAGATGCGTTTAAATAGTTAAGATTTCCTACTCCTTGTAGACCTTGATTGCTTAAAGTGAGCTGCCCAGTATATAAACCTTTTTCTTGATAAGTTGGGTATCCTGAATCGTCAGTCTGTGTAACGAAACCAAGAGATGAATCTTCTTCTTGGATGACTAAAGTTTCTTCAAAATCTGGGAAGATATCTGCAGAAATTAAGGAGCCTTTGAATGCTACATCGGCTGCTGTAAAATTGTCTAAACTTTTAAAATTAAACTTATCCAGTTCAAAATAAAATGAATCACGCTTGTACGCCCTGTTGTGATTATCTTCGAATTCATAAAAGACGTATGATGGTCCTTTCGTATGAAGAGAAGGAAAATTTTCTAAATCTTCCAAACCAGATTTGTTTGAAGGAGCATCTATTTGTAGATAACCATAAGTGTTTTCGATTCTTGAAGCTATACTTGCTGCCTCTTTTACACCATTTTCATCCTCCGCACCTGTGGGTACATACAAGTCAAAATATCTAATTGAGTCCATTTTAACTTGGAACTTTGGATATTCAAAAGTAAAATCTGAGCCATCTAAAATTCCAAAACCAGCAAATAGTTTACCATCAAAAAACACACTCCTTTCTTTGTGAAGCTGAAGGTATCCTTTGTAAGGTTTAGCCGCTACTTTTTGCTGTCGACTAAACTCTACATTTTTAACTCCAGTTACTTCATATTTTTTTGTTGCTATGTTTAATATTGCATTGGTTGCATTCGATTCAGAGATTACATTAAGTACATCATAATCTACTTTTTCAGCACTTGCATCTGTGTAGTGATATAGTTTGTCAAGCAAAGTAACTTGATTTTTGTCACCATCAAAACTAATAAAACCTTTAGCGACCAAATCATAGTATAGGCTTTTTACATTATCAACTGAAAATCTAGGGTTGATTTTTTGGGCTAAAAATTCTGCATCCAGGATATTTGTACCTTCTTTTTCCGATACAATTTTCATGATAATCAAAGGATTCGAATTTGATATATTCTGAATTTTATCGAACTCATTCTGATCAAAAAATTCTTTGGATTGAAAGGATACTACCTTTTCAATACTACTTGCGAAACTAGGGCGCTTTATGCCTAAGATGATAGTATCCGTATCTATTTTCCAATCTATTGTAGGCGCATCAACCCTAAAGTCATGATATACATCTTCGAATAGGGTTTGTTCTGCACCATTCTTTCCACGTTTAAGACTCAAGGCTTTTTCTGGTATCTTGTATGTCAGATTTATACTAGGGTGATAAAGTGTATCCTTGTCATAGACTAGTTTAGATTCTACTTTTTCAGCGACAACTTTTTCTAGCTTCTTCACTATAAAGAGTTCTGAAGACCCTAGGTAAACTTCCTTTCCTATATGTGATATCCATACATTGGCAGGGACATCTGGACTCCCATATCCATATATGGTAGAACCTTGCAACCTAAATCCACCTTCATATCTAATGTTACCACCAAGGTCTTTAATTTTCAGTCGAGATTCATCCGATTTGAATCTTGGATAAGATCCCTCCGTGGCAGCATTACCAGTAAGTATTTTATCCTGAAAGGTACCCGTTATTGGGCCACTAGGAAAGTATTCCTTAAAATAGAGTTCGGTTCCAGTTACTTCGTAAAGCGCCTTTTTGGTATTGATCTCATAGTTTTGCAATTTAACGTAACAATCGGCAAAATTCAACCTTGTCCAATCTACTTTTCCACCTCTACCTTCCCACATCGTTTCAAGTGGAAAATATATTCCAGATGTTCCACTGATGGCAATAGAATCTGTTTTTCGAGTAGCCACTAGGTCTAGCTTTTCAAAGCTTATCATAGGTTTGCCTTCTTTATATTCAAAATCAAAATCTTTTGATTTTGCAAACCAGTTTACACCAGCTTTACTGTACTTAAGTCTTCCATCAACAAAAAAGTAATTTGCGAATTCTAGAACATCTCCGAATGCTGTTACTTTTCTCCCTTCTACATCAGCTAACATACCGTTAAGTACCATGTGATAATCTTTAAAATTGGGTACAGATTGATCAAGTTTTTTTAAGGCATTTATAGAGTTAAAATAATCTATAAAGTAGGGGCCAATAGCCATTTTGAACTTAAGCATCTCATTGGCAGTAGATTTGACAAGTACTTTTTCCTCTTCCGAAAGCACACCGCTGACATAAAACTTTTTAAACTCCTTAAAGGCAGTTATATATTTTTTGTTTTTACTAGTGGTCATGAAGATTTCTACTTCATCGATGAATTCACCGTCAGGTTCTGGAAAGGACTGTATCCCTTGGCTATACAAGAGGTTTGTATTAAGCGCGAAGAAGCAACTTAAAATCAAGATTAAGGAAAATCTATAATCGGAACGAATGGCTAAATACATGTTTAATTTTAAACTTTTTCTGTTAAAATACATACCCACTCCTTTATCCGGAGTGATTCGACGGTTTTAAATCTTGAATTCAATAGGGCTTTTTCAATAAGGCTTTCATCAGTGTGTAATATACCAGAAATCAGTAGGTTTGCACCTGAAGATAACTTCTGAGATAACGACGGCAAGGTATCTAAAATTACATGCCTATTTATGTTTGCCAAAATTATATCATAAGAATGGTCCGTAAGAGATACATCCCCCTTCAAAACCGTCACATTACTTACATTATTTTGAGCACAATTATGCAGACTGTTTATATATGCATTATTATCAATATCTACGCCTAAAATGTCAGTTGCCCCCATTTTTGATGCTAAAATCGCCAATACACCCGTACCACATCCATAATCAAGCACCTTTTTCTTGGTAAATTTTATGTTTTTCATCATGCTTATCATTCCCCTAGTCGTTTCATGATGACCTGTACCAAATGACATTTGCGGCGTGACGATTATTTCGTAATCCACATCCGGAATCGGGGCATGAAAATCAGCCCGAACAGCACAAAAATCTTCAACGATAACTGGATCAAAATCCTTTTCCCATTCCGCATTCCAATTTTGCATTTCGATTTTCTCTTCTTTCAACCTAAAAGAGACACTACTTTGAATATTTTTTAGCGCATCATCAAATGTCGCATTCTTATTCACCGATTCGATAAAGCCGCATACCGTTTTATAATCAATTATCTCAAATCCATTGAACGGCAATTCATTCAGTAAAGCTACTAGAGCATCAGTCTCATTGGATACGAAAGTATACTTGTAATAACATGTTTTAGCGACATCCGACATAAAGCATGCTAGTTATTTGATTTGAAAAGTATTTTTATAAGCTTGCAAAGTATTGCTTAATAAGGACGTTACCGTCATTGGACCAACACCTCCAGGAACAGGTGTGATGAAGCTACATTTTGGCGAAACATCATCAAAATCCGCATCGCCTACCAATTTATAGCCACTTTTACGCTCAGAAGCTTCTATACGATTGATTCCTACATCTATGATGACTACTTCTTCTTTGACCATATCCGCCTTTAAAAAATTGGGTATGCCCAATGCAATCACAATCACGTCAGCCTTTCTAGTGTACTCTTCAAGATTTTTAGTTCTACTATGGCAAAGCGTAACGGTGGCATTCCCTGGCTTAGCTTTTCTAGATAAGAGGATACTAATAGGGGTACCTACTATATTACTTCGTCCAAGAACCACACAATTTTTGCCTTGTATCTCTATATTGTACCTATCGAGCATGGTCATTATACCAAAAGGTGTAGCAGGTAAGAAAGTAGGTAGACCTTGGGCCATTTTACCAAAATTAGTAGGGTGAAAACCATCTACATCTTTCTTTGGATCAATTGCTAAAGTTACGCGGTGTTCATTGATGTGCTTTGGCAAAGGTAATTGAACTATAAAACCATCTATATCCTCATCTTCGTTGAGTTCCCTGACGATTTCCAACAGTTCCTCTTCCGATGTGTTTTCTCTTTTCTTTATCAATGTAGATTCAAATCCAATCTTTTCACATGATCGCACTTTATTGCGGACATATACAGCTGATGCGGGGTCGTCCCCAACTAAGACAGCCGCTAGATGAGGTGGCCGTTTTTGGTCCGTACTTATGCGCTTTACCTCTGTGGCAATCTCTTCCTTTATAGTATTAGATAGGGCTTTTCCATCTATTCTTATCATACCATTCATTTTATGGTCGTGAAGATAGCCATTTTTAAATATTCGATGTGGACATTTTACCAGATACTATTGCCAATTTTTTTATAGTATACTGTTCCCGTATTTCTTTTTTGGGTGAGCCCCTGAGTGGTCGCTGAAAAAGCGACCACTCAGCGTCGGGCTTTCCGCTCCTACATCAGTCATTGGCTTACCCACAAGCTTCCCAATGACTGATATACCGCTTCTATCCCTCTCACATTTGACTTTTTCTTATTTTTGGATTCGTATCAAATACTTGACTTATGCCCGAATTGCCTGAAGTACATACATTCCAACAATACTTCAATGAAGCCGCTTTGAATGTACCCATTAAAAAAGTGATTGTGCATGATGACAAAATCATTAGAAATGTAGATGGTCCGCAGTTTTGTAAGTGGCTAGAAGGAAAAACCTTCACCCATTCGGAAAGAAGAGGAAAGTACTTGTTTGCAGGTTTAGATTCTGGCCAACATTTACTTTTACACTTTGGCATGACGGGAGATCTAAAGTATTATCAGGATGAAGAGGATGCGCCTAAACATGAAAGATTTGTCATAGTCTTCAAGGATGGATTCAGGTTAGGGTTTGATTGCCCCAGAAAGTTTGCTCGTATAGTTACTATCGATAACTTAGAAGAGTACATTAAAGAAGTAAATCTTGGTGAAGACGCCTTAAAGATTTCAGAAGCAGATTTTTTGGTGGCTATGGGCCAAAGAAAAACAAGTATCAAAGGCTTTTTACTCAACCAAAAGTTAATCGCTGGAGTAGGCAATCTCTACGCCGATGAAATTTTGTATCAAACTAAGATACATCCATCTTCTCAAGTTGTTGCGCTTAAGCTCAAGCAAAGAAAAATGATTTTCGATAGCATGCGTAACATACTACAAAAAGCAGTCGACCATACTGCCCATTATAAAGAGTATCCAGACGATTGGTTTTTTCAGTGGAGATTAGAAGGGCAAAAGGCACCTAATGGCAAAGGATTTGTGAGCATTGATAAAATAGCTGGACGGACAACTTACTTTTTTAAAGGCTATCAGAAATTGTATACCATGAAATAAAAGACGGAGATAATCTATTGGGTACTCTATTAACCTCTGAATTGAGATGAAATCAGGAATTAAATTTGAAAAATTGCAGAATAATTTTGTCTATAGGCAATGAATGACTCAAGTTTCGGTAGTAAAAAATTGATATAGAAAATAAACAATATTCACTGTAAGGATTTGAAATTCACTTAATTA